>JAVEYP010000200.1:0-4674 GCA_034003445.1 Desulfobulbus sp. | reverse complement strand
GCTTCATGTTTTCACCTGCCAAGTGAGTTTTTTGGACAGGCGTATATTGATATATTTATACTGAAATTTCAATATATTGATTGTAATTTTAGCCACTTTTTACTGATGGATTTTCACTGATTCAGGGCTTACGCAAGATGATTGGGAATTGTCTTTCAATACGGGCTTTAACGCCACCTTGTACTTTATGAAAGCCGCCTATCCAGAGTTGTCTCAATCGGGTGGTGCGATCGTCAATTTCGGTTCTGGTGCAGGTTTGGAAGGCATGGAATTGCAGGCCAGCTATGCGGCGGCTAAAGAAGCCATCCGAGGGTTGAGCCGAGTAGCTGCCAACGAATGGGCAAAAGACAAAATCCGTGTCAACGTTGTCTGCCCCAAGGCGCTTACCGCAGGAGTGGAACAATGGAAGAGTAGCCATCCTGGGGCATATCAAGAGGCGGCCAATCGGGTTCCGTTGGGTTACTTTGGAGATCCAGAAAAAGATGTCGCTCCTGTGGTGGCCTTTTTACTCAGTGATGACAGCCGCTATATGACCGGGCAAACTTTGATGGCAGATGGTGGTTCCATACAGCTTCGCTGATTTCACGCCTGACGGGCTGCATACAGTGACTCGGTTCGTCGTTCCTCCTCTCTTCGCTTCCAACGGCGGGTGAGCTTGTCGTTAGACGTTACAACCACACGCACAAGGTCATTGGGCCTTGATGAAAAGCAATGGTGATCATGCTTCAATAATGGAAGATCAGCCAGTTGTAGGCAAGGTAACGGATGTCGATCTTGACGGAATCCTTGAGCTTCAAGCGGCAAATCAGATCGAAAGGGACGGTGCCCTGTCGGCGAGTCTGCCGCGTTCCAGAGTGGCCACAATGTTGCGTAATATGTCGGTGATCATCACTCCACGTGGCGGGTTAGTTACCGGATTTCTCTTGACGACCACGAGAGAGATGAACGCTGATCTGCCTATAGTCCAGGCACTGTGGGCAGCACAGAAAGGTGCTCTAGATGCCTCTGTCTCTGGCCCCATCTGTGTCAACGCAAAGGAGCGAGGAAAGGGAAAGGGAATAGCGCAAGCTATGTTTGAACAGCTGCGAGCCTTGGAGCCAGGCCGTGAAGAAATTTAGCGCATGCCCGTATGGGAATGCTTGAGGCCGCCGAGTTCCAGTTCAATGGCTTTGATTTCGCCGTTTTCTGTTCTATCGGTTGATCATCCTGAGCCGGCGTCGCGAATGCCAAGCGCTCCCGCCTGAAAGACGTCAACGGGGAGACCAACTCTCTGATTGTCTGCTTCAATGAGGATGAGAACCCGATGGAGGTGTTTGTCAAGTTCCCCTTTGATAATCGCGGGGACCTGAAGGAAAAGTCCATCATGTGGACCACCACCTGCCGGCTGGTGTCGCTTGCCCTGCGCTACCAGATCCCTATGGACGAGGTTATCAAGCAGCTCGACCACTCCAGCGGCCACCTGCTTGATCTGCTCGCCCAGTTGGGCAAGCTGTTCAAGTCATTCATGGCCGCCACCCATCACGGCTTTGTCTCTATCTGCCTGGAACGCCAGAGGTCGCTGGTGTTTGAGGAAGGCTGCGAGGTGTGTCGGGATTGCGGGTGTTTCAAGTATTCGTGATGGGCTGGATTGGATGTTTGGTGGTTGAATGGGTTTTGTCTTTTGACTTTGGCATAACAAGGAAATTACTACGTTTATAATTAGTAAAGTAATGAATTTTTTGTATTATTTTCTTTGAAGCTTTTTGGATATTTTTATCAAGATTTGGCCTATTAACACTGTTGGGCATTCAAAACCAAGACGATTGACAGGTAGCCCGCAGCGGTTGTTGTAGTTGACGGAGGTTCGGTGGTGATCAGAAAAAACAACGAGGTCCGTCTCACATTTTCAAGAGGCGAGAGACAATGATTCTCCGCTGTCTCATGCTGTTGCCTGTGCTGACCCTGTTCTTGGCGATGGCGGTTGTTCTCGCGGGCTGCAGCTTCAGCCTGCCGAAAAATGCGGGTGAGCACTCAACGGCTCTGCCACCCGCAGAGCAAGGCCGACTGGCCCAAGCCGTCTCTACAATGGCGACCGAGCATCCGGAGCTTTCCGGCATTGCGCCGCTTGGCAACGGCGAAGACGCCTTTGCTGCACGAATGCTGCTGGCTGATGCGGCAACCACCTCCATTGACACGCAATATTACATCTGGAGGGCGGATCTCACCGGGTATCTGATGCTTGATCGGCTCAAACAGGCGGCCGATCGAGGTGTGCGGGTGCGGCTTCTGCTGGATGACCACGGGACAGGCGGCCTGGATCCAGAAATCGCCGCCCTGGTGGCACACCCCAACGTTGAGGTCCGCCTGTGGAACCCCTTTACCCTGCGTCGTTTCAAGTTGTTGGGGTACACTTTCGATTTTTTTCGACTCAATCGCCGCATGCACAACAAGAGCTTTACTGTTGATGGCCGGGCGTGTGTGTTGGGTGGACGCAATGTGGGTGATGAGTATTTCAGTACCGGACAGACCCCTCTTTTTGTTGATCTGGATGTGTTGGTCGTGGGTAAGATCGTCCCAGCCATCTCAGAGGATTTCGACCGCTACTGGAACAGCCCCTCGGCCTACCCAGCCGAACAGCTGGTGGCAGCTGCAAACAAGAGTGATCCGATTGCTGCCGGGCTGGACCGTTTGAAGAACACCGAGCAAATGACAGAATACCGGGGTGTGCTCAAGCGTTCAAATCTTGTCAGCAACCTCGCCGCTGGGACGCTTGATCTGGAATGGACGACCGCAACACTGGTCAGTGATGATCCGAGGAAGGGGCAGGGCGCAATCGCCAGCAAATACCTGCTGGGCGGTCGTTTAGGGGAGGCTGTTGGCACCATCGAGCGGCGTTTTGACGGGGTCTCAGCCTACTTTGTCCCGGGTGCGCAAGGGGTCAAAGCCTTTACCGGCCTGGAAGAGCGTGGTGTGGAGGTCCGGATTCTGACCAATTCTCTGGAGGCGACCGACGTGCTGCCCGTGCATGCCGGCTATGCCAAACGGCGCGCAAGCCTTTTGAAAGGCGGGGTCGAGCTCTTTGAGCTGCGGCGACAAGCCTCAGTCAATGCGCCAAAAAATAAGCTGGGGCCGTTTGGCTCATCCGGGGCAAGTCTGCATGCCAAGACCTTTGCGGTGGACGGACAACGTATTTTTATCGGCTCGTTTAACTTTGATCCACGCTCTGCCACGCTGAACACCGAAATGGGCGTCCTGATCGACAGCGAGTGGCTGGCTGCAGGCGTGCACCAGGCCTTTGACAGCGGTTTCTCGGGAACGGCCTGGCAGGTCGAAAAGCGCAAGAGCGGTTTGGTTTGGATCGAACCCGATGCGCCCGACGTGCCACCGCTAACCGATGAACCTGGAGCAAATATATGGCGCAAGGGCGCTCTCAAGTTCATCGGCTGGCTGCCGGTGGAGTGGTTGTTATAGAGGACAGTCTCGGTTCAAGGGAAACTGTTGCCTATCAGGAGGCCTTCATCATGCGGATGGCTTCTCGCACCATTTGTGAACTGTAGCCCCATTCGTTGTCATACCAGCTCATGACCTTTAATAGGTCGCCATCGACAACCTGGGTCATGGTTGGATCCATAATCGACGCCCTCGAATCTCTAACAATATCCGAAGAAACGATCGGATCTTCGGCTACGCCGAGAACCCCCTGATAGCGATCACTTTTGGATTCTTCCCTGAAGATGGCGTTGACTTCATCGGCGCTCGTTTCACGTTCGGTCAAAAAGACCAGGTCTGCCAGTGAGCCGACTGGAATCGGGCCGCGCACCGCCACACCATCGAATTTTCCGCTGTATTGGGGCAGCACATCAGTGGTGGCCTTGGCCGCTCCTGTGCTGGTCGGCACAAAGTTAACAGCTGCCGCCCTGCCGCGCCGCCATTTATTGCGTGGCCCATCCACGAGGCTCTGACTCGAGGTGTAGGCATGGATAGTGGTCATGATCGCTTTTTTGATCCCGATCCGTCTCCCGATAATTTCGACCACCGGCGCAATACAGTTGGTCGTGCAACTTGCACACGAGATCAATTCCGGATTGCCTTCGGGTCGATTGACGCCGTGCACCACTGAGACAACCTCTCCGGTTTTTTCAGGAGCCGAAAGTATCACATGCTTGGCGCCCGCCTGGATATGCTTCTGCAAGGTTTCTTTTTCGCGAAATATTCCCGTACACTCAAAGACCAGGTCCACTCCGAGCTTGCCCCAGGGCAGCTGCGTGGGATCCTTTTCATTGAAGAGAGGATATTTTTTATCCGCGACAACAAGATGCCCGTCGCCGGCTTGCACCTGCGTATCATAGCGGCCGTACACTGAATCATATTTCAGCAGATAGGCGAGATTATCCGCTGGCAGCAGATCGTTCATGCCCACCAGCTCAAGTTCCGGATGCTCCAGGATGATCTTGAGTGTAGCCCTGCCGATTCTTCCTAAGCCATTGATAGCGACTTTATACATATTCTTTCTCCTGTTTGTGTTCTGTTATTGGTTTTTTTTACCAAGGTTTACTTGGCGTTAGGTTGTGGTGGTTTTGAAATACCTAAAAAAATTTGTTGTGGGGATTATCCCTTGATGACGGCCAGTGGTTGTAATTCGATCTGCACATCGACCAGATCAACCTGATTGGCCATCACCTCAACGATATCCTT
>JAVEYP010000199.1:0-4690 GCA_034003445.1 Desulfobulbus sp. | reverse complement strand
CCGGGGGGAATAGAGCGTGCTTATTTGCTTATTTTAGCTGTATCTTGTTGCAGTATATGGAGATATAAATAAGCACACTATTTTACCCCTTGCTTATTTTAGCTGTAAGTCCTTGCAAGACAGGCACATTAAAATAAGCAGGATTTTTGTAGGTGAGTGATAAAGGCACAGGGTTGGCGGAAGGTAACGAGGCTTTTTTTAACCCAACGCACTGGATTCCTCACATTCGTTCGGAATGACGTTCTGGCGCGGGGTTTGGGTGGTGAAGTGGCGACTGTTGGAACACCGGTTTCAACCGGTCGTACCGCCGGATTTATCCGGTGGAAAAGGCGGCAGGTTTGTTCATTGTGCCAGATGAATCTGGCACCAACGACCGGATGAATCCGGTGCTCCGGCAAGGCCTGGATTCCTCACATTCGCTCCAGAATGACGTTCTGGCGCTGGTTTGGGAGGTGAAGTGGCGACTGTTGGAACACCGGTTTCAACCGGTCGGACCGCCGGATTTATCCGGTGGAAAAGGCTATCAGGACTTGTTTCATGTGCCAGATGAATCTGGTGGAAAAGTGTGGCGGTTTGTTCATTGTGCCAGATGAATCTGGTTGAAAAGGGTGGCAGGTTTGTTTATTGTCCCAGATGAATCCGGTGGAAAAGTGTGGCGGTTTGTTTATTGTGCCAGATGAATCTGGCACCAACGACCGGATGAATCCGGTGCTCCCACAAGGACTGGATTCCTCACATGCGTTCGGAATGACGGTCTGGCGCTGGTTTGAGTGGTGAAGTGGAGACTGTTGGAACACCGGTTTCAACCGGTCGTACCGCCGGATTTATCCGGTGAAAAGGATGGTGGACTTGTTTCATGTGCCAGATGAATCTGGCACCAACGACCGGATGAATCCGGTGCTCCGGCAAGGCCTGGATTCCTCACGTTCGTTCGGAATGACGTTCTGGCGCTGGTTTGGATGGCAAAGTGGCGACTGTTGGAACACCGGTTTCAACCGGTCGTACCGCCGGATTTATCCGGTGGAAAAGGCGGCAGGTTCCCCCCATTGTGCCAGATGAATCTGGTGGAAAAGTGTGGCGGTTTGTTTATTGTGCCAGATGAATCCGGTTGAAAAGGGTGGCAGGTTTCCCCCAATGTGCCAGATGAATCCGGTGGAAAAGTGTGGCGTGGTCACCTCATTGTGCCAGATGAATCCGGTTGAAAAGGGTGGCAGGTTTGTTTATTGTCCCAGATGAATCCGGTGGAAAAGTGTGGCGGTTTGTTTATTGTGCCAGATGAATCTGGCACCAACGACCGGATGAATCCGGTGCTCCCACAAGGACTGGATTCCTCACGTGCGTTCGGAATGACGGTCTGGCGCTGGTTTGAGTGGTGAAGTGGAGACTGTTGGAACACCGGTTTCAACCGGTCGTACCGCCGGATTTATCCGGTGGAAAAGGCGGCAGGTTTCCCCCATTGTGCCAGATGAATCCGGTGGAAAAGGCGGCGTGTTTCCCCCATTGTGCCAGATGAATCTGGTGGAAAAGTGTGGCGGTTTGTTCATTGTGCCGAATGAATTCGGCACCAACGACCGGATAAATCCGGTGCTCCGGCGCTTCCGTAAGCTATATATAAATCAGCGTTATCGGCGTAATCTGCGTGACACTATTTCTGCGCTAATCCGCGAGAACCCCAAAATGATTTCCCCAAACCCTCATTTTGTTACCCACTATATATAGAGGGGCTCTTTAGCGTGGCTCATTTATGCCTCATACATGACCTGGGAACATCTTTGGGGCAACAAGCGAAGTTCCCGGGATGGTATCAGGTTACTGTGGCGCTGGATTCAAGGGAGTTTGGCGGGATTCCCTCGACAAAAATAAATACCAGGGAGGTAAAATAATGAAAACAAATTTAAGGGACACAAGGTTCTGAGGAGGAAAAGATGAGAGCGTTTTTCAAGAACATGATTCAGGCTTATCGGGGAAAATGTGATGGGTTGATTTACTATTATAATCCGCGCATTAACCGCATTGTGGTGCGTTCTTACGCCAAACCGAGGGAGACGGCGAATAACCGGCGTTTTTCGGCGATAGCGACGAATTTACGGGCTTTGGAGCCTTCCGACGCCTACAAAAATGACCTGTCGGTGTACGCGGATACCTACAGCCGCAAAACACATCGCTGTGGACCCACGCTGGCGAATTGGTATAACGTGTATGTGAAGGTGATGTACGCGATGGCGAAGGCGAATCCGGCGATTGATTTGGTGAGCCTGACCCGCGCGGATATTGAGGATGGGGCGCTGCCCTGCCGGAGCGTGAAACAGGCTGTGGAAGCGGGGTTGTTGGAGCCGGTGGTGGGCTGGGAGAGGCTGACGGCGGGGTTTTGATGGCGAGGTGGCGAGATGGCAGGGGAAGGTATTCCGTCGCTGAGCTCTGGAATGATGGATTGGAAATGGGCTGGATTCCTCGCTGCGCTCGGAATGACGCTTCGGGGCTGGGTGGTGGTGAGCGGAGTTGGGTGGTCGGAAGAACATTGTGCCAGATGAATCTGGCACCTACGACCGGATGAATCCGGTGTTCCTCCAAGCTCAGGGGCTGGGTTTTGTAGTGGGCGGAGTTGGGTGGTCGGAAGAACACTGTGCCAGATGAATCTGGCACCAACGACCGGATGAATCCGGTGTTCCTCCAAGCTCAGGGGCTGGGTGGTGGTGAGCGGAGTTGGGTGGTGGGAAGAACACTGTGCCAGATGAATCTGGCACCAACGACCGGATGAATCCGGTGTTCCTCCAAGCTCAGGGGCTGGGTTGTGGTGGGCGGAGTTGGGTGGTCGAAAGAACATTGTGCCAGATGAATCTGGCACCTACGACCGGATGAAACCGGTGTTCCGACCTGTCCTTAGCTGGCGTTCAGGATGACGGACTGGTGCGGGTTTGGGTACTAAAGACACAGGGTTGGCGGATGGTGACGGGCGCCTTCCACAAAAAAAGAGGCGGAACCTGTGTTCGATTCCGCCCCTTTCGAGGTAAGATTTGGGGTTTAAGCGGTGTGAGAGGATGAATCCCCGATTATTTGGGTTCCTCACCGGTTTGGAAGCCCACGGGTTTGTTGTCCGGCATACCCTGGACCTTGATTTCGCCATGTTGTTTTTCGAAGCCTTCGATGTTTTTTTGCAGAAGGTTGAGCAGTTGTTTGGCGTGTTGGGGGGTGCAGACCACGCGGGTGTAGATTCTGGCGTCGGGGATTCCGGGCAGGATACGGCCGAAATCGACGATAAATTCGGAGGGGGAGTTTGTGATGACGAAGAAATTCGAGTAGGTTCCCTCGCCCACTTTTTCGTCAATTTTGATATTGATTTGGCCAGGTTGTTTAGGCTTGTTCATGTCTATCTCCTTTAAATATGTTATAAATCGTTGTGTTGGAACACTTGTCCGGAGTGGCGGATTTTGTCCATCAGAAGTTTGTAGTGGGGTGAACGGCGGCAGATTTCGGAACAGCCCAAAACGTAGAGCCGTTCCTGGGCGCGGCTCACAGCCACGTTCAGTTTTCTGTCCACGGAGCCATCGGCGCTGACCGCCTCCAGATTGCGCAGATATTTTGGTCCGAGCAAAGGCAGGGTGATGATGATGTTTTTGCGTTCGGAGCCCTGGAAGCGTTCAACCGTGTCGATGGTGATGTCTTTCAGGGAATCCGGAAGCTGGCGGCGCAGGGCGTGAATCATAGCTCTGAAGGGCGCCACGATACCAAAATCTGTGACAGGGTCGGTAAGTTCGCCGCTGTTTTTGAAAAGTTCCAAAAGTTTTTGGATGAAGTCCACCTGTCTGAGGTCATACCAGGCAAATTCCGAGGGGGGAAATTCGACCCAGATGAGCCGGGAATCGAGCAGTTCAACGCCCTTGGCAGGCAGCTTGGATTCCTGGCGGGTAACCATGGAGAGGAGGCTGTTGTCGTAGTAATGTTGGATGAGGCCGGCGATGTCGTCGTGCATGCGGTAATGTTGATGAAGCATGGTGACCGAGGCGTTCCAGGCTTTGGATTTGCAGACACGTCCCAGCCGTTCCATCAGGGATTGGCCGTAGGAATCGTAAAAGAGACCCCGCAGTTGGTCATGGTCGAAATCGAAGCCTTCGTCCCTTTGGCGGGTGATGGGCGGAAGCTGGTTTTGGTCGCCAATCAGGATGGTTTTGGGGATTTTGGAAATGATGCCGAGGACGCTGTTTTCCATTATCTGTGAGGCTTCGTCAATCACCAGTTCGTCGATTTTAATCAGCTTTTGCAAGTCTGCCAGCCAACTGTTACAGCTTTGAACCGTCGCCACCCAAACGCGGCAGGAACGAAGGATGGAAGCGACTTCTTTGAAGCGTTTGCCCTTGATGCGGGTGTCCATCAGTTCTGCGTCAATTTCGTCGCTCTGGCCGGTGCGGATGAACTCGATTTCGTGTTTGCGCAGGTTGCGACAGATTTCATCAACGGCGCGGTTGGTGAAGCTGAGGATAAGGACGGTTTTCCGGGTTTCGGTGTAAAGTTTTTTGATGTAGCGGGTGAGGAGTCCGGAGGTTTTGCCGGTTCCGGGAGGACCTTGGACGATGTGGTAGTCCTGGGCGGCGAACATCTGTTGGATGACCTGTTCCAGCTCGTCGGAGGCGGTGGTTTCAAGCTTGTCCACCCGGGGTTGTTCCAAACCGAGAAGCAAGGCTCGTTTGCGGGG
>JAVEYP010000198.1:0-4715 GCA_034003445.1 Desulfobulbus sp. | reverse complement strand
GATGGTCTGTCCCATTGAGCAACTCCAGAGTGGGGAAGGAAGAGGGCGTGCGGGTCTCGGCAGTCTGACCGGGCCCGAATGTTCTTGAAATTAGAAATAATTACACCCGTAGGCGGGGTTCGTCAATTTTTTCCTTGCTGTCGCCTGGGCGGTAATCGCGCGGGTACGCCTGTACATTATCGGTTTGATTGCGTATACTGAACCGACGGCTTTCGGCTTCACGCCCGGCGATTTCAGGTCGCCGTCTTCGTCCCCTCTGCCATCGGTCACGAACGCATGCTTCGACATCTCCCTACGCTTGGCGCCGCCGTACTGCTGTGCGCCGCCTCTCTCGTGTTTCGGCCCGCCTTTGCCGCCCATGGAGTGAGCATTGACGGCACCCTCAAGTATCCGGCGGGGTTCAGTCGCTTTGACTATGTCGACCCCGCGGCCCGCCCGGGCGGCAACCTGACCTTGCACGACCTGGGCAGTTTCGACAAGATGAATCCCTTCACCTTGAAGGGCAATGCCCCGGCCGGGTTGACCCGCTACGTGTTCGAAACCCTGGCCGTGCCGAGCCTGGACGAGTCCTTTGCCGAGTACGGGCTGATCGCCGAGCACATCGCGCTGGCTCCGGACCGCAAATCGGTGACCTTCACCCTCAACCCAAAGGCTCGTTTTTCCGACGGCACGCCCGTTACTGCTGAGGACGTCAAGTTCTCTCTGGAAACTCTGAAGAGCGAACAGGCGCACCCGTTCTATCAAATCTACTTCCGCGACATCGACGGTGCCGACGTTCTGGGCGAACGCCAGGTCCGCTTCCGTTTCGCCCGGCAGAACCGCGAACTGCATATGATCGCCACGCAGTTGCCGGTGCTCAGCCGGAAGTTTTATGCGCAGCACCCCTTCAGCCCGGAGGGCGGCGGCGGGGCGATGACGGTGCCGGTCGGCTCCGGTCCCTATACGGTCGCAGCGGTTGTGCCGGGCAAATCGATCACCTACCAGAAGAACCCCTCGTACTGGGCGGCCGATCACCCGACCCGGCGCCACCAGTTCAACTTCGAGACAATCAGTTTTAAGTACTTCAAGGACCCGGTGGTTAGTCTTGAGGCCTTTAAGGCGGGTGAGTTTGATTTTATGATGGCCCACATCGCTAAGCAGTGGCAGCGGGACCTGAACGGCCGGCGTTTCGACTCCGGGGAGTTGATCAAGCAGGCCTTCCCGCACCACAATAACGCGGGCATGCAGGCCTTTGTGTTCAATACGCGACGACCGCTTTTCACCGACCCGCTGGTGCGCCGGGCGCTTGGTCTGGCCTTTGATTTTGAGTGGATCAACCGGACGCTGTTCTTCTCTCAGTACACCCGCAGCGATTCGTTTTTTGCCAACTCAAAGTACGCGGCTCGCGGCCTGCCAGATATAGCCGAGCTGCTCCTGCTCGAACCCCTGCGCGACCAGGTGCCGGCCGAGGTGTTTAGCGAGCCGCTGGTGCCACCCGTCACGGAACCCCCGAATAGTCTGCGAGCCAACATGCTCGAGGCGAAAACCCTGCTCGAACAGGCGGGCTGGACAGTGCAGAAGGGCGTATTGACGAATGCGAGCGGCGCATCCTTCAAATTCGACATTCTGCTCGTGGACGCTTCCTTCCAACGAGTGATCGCTCCGTATGCGGCCAACCTGCGTAAGCTCGGTATCGCCGTGGACTACCGGACCATCGACCCAGCCCTGTACGCAGACCGAATCCGCGACTTCGATTTCGACATGGTGGTCAGCTCGTTTGGTCAATCGCAGTCGCCGGGCAACGAGCAACGAGATTACTGGACTTCACAGGCGGCGCCCCGCAAGGGCTCGAGAAACCTGGCCGGCATCAGCAGCCCGGCGGTCGATGCCCTCGTGGACGCGGTTATCTATGCCGACACCCAAGAGGAACTGATCACGGCCTGCCGCGCGCTGGACAGAGTACTGTGGTATGGTTACTATTTGGTTCCGAACTGGTACCTGGCGAATCATCGCTTGGCCTATACCTCGCGGCTGCGGTATCCTCGGACCTTGCCGCTTTATTACAGCTACGAGCAGTGGCTGGACGCTTGGTGGCTGGCCGAGCCATGACCACGACGGATAGATCCCGCTGGCGCACGCGGTACAACGACATGGTGCGAAGCCACGGCACCGGCCGAGCCGCTCCATCTGAAGCAGCCGACACCCCACCGCCGGAAACGCCACAGCGCCACCACTCTCCGGATTCCCTTCCAGCCATACGCATGAACGAAACCATCGAAAAGAGCAGCAAAGACCAACAGTGGATCCACCTGACCGGGAAAGAGATCTACCAGTTTTTCAGCCGCGTCAAGGGGCGGCTGCAAGGCATGCAGGTCTTCGCCCTAGTGGGGAAGAGCGGCACGGGCAAGAGCTTCCGCGCCAAGCTGCTGGCCGAGAAGATCGGTGTGCCCTACATTGTCGATGACGGCCTGCTCATCGACGACACGAGTATCCTGGCCGGCAGATCAGCCAAACAGGAAAAAAATTACATCAGCGCCATCAAAACCGCCCTGTTCACCGATCCCGAGCACCGCAAGAGCGTCGTGAGCATGATTCAGGAGAAAAAAATAAAAAAAATTCTCCTAATAGGCACTTCAGAGAAGATGGTTAGGAAGCTGGCAGAGACTTTGGAACTGCCGCCTATCAGCCAGATCATCATGATCGAGGAGATCGCCAGCCAGAGGGATATCGAGAATGCTATCAAATCCCGCTTCGAGGAGGGCAAGCACGTTATCCCGGTTCCAGCTATCGAGGTGAAGCGAGATTACGCTCAGATACTATCCGACACCATCCGTATTTTCTTTAAGGGCGGCAACGGCAAGGACGGTGTGCGGCGCTCTCGTTTTTTTGAGAAATCCGTAGTGCAACCCGATTTTCACGATAAGGGCAAGAGGGGCACTGTCTCGATCTCTGAGACCGCGCTAACCCAGATGATCCTGCACTGCATCGACGAGTACAATGCTGAGGTGCTCGTTCGTAAGATCAAGGTGAAGATGGGACGGTTCGGCTACGGTATCGAATTGTTTATCGATGTGCCCTACGGTAAAACTCTGACCGGCGAACTGCACGAACTCCGCACCTACATCCAGAACAATGTTCAGAAATACAGCGGCATTATCATCGACAATCTGGAACTGTCGATCGACAACATTGTACAGAGGAAAAAAGAGCACAAGAAAAAAAATCAGGTTTAGACAGGCCCGTTTTCTGCCGTTTTTTTTTAAACATCCGCTAGCGCATCTCTCGTGCCGTCGGTCCTAAAGCCTTCGGATTTTATCACTTGACGGCCTGTAGACTTTCTTGGTACAACTCCAATGTTTTGAGTGGTTTTTTTTGAAATTACCTGCAGTAAATGTTATTCCGGATTGGTTCCAGGGAGTCTGAACGGGCGCTCTAGAGCGTATCCAGGGCAGGTTTTTTGGCCGTGGGTACGACATAACCTCCCGTTGATACTCCTTCTGCCGTCCGGCAGAATTTCTACCTTTTTTCTCGTTTTTGCCTGTATTGCTGATTGTTCGCTTGAGGCGCCACCTCGTGTCAGGGCCGTCCGGTGACGGTGTTTCGCTCAGGTCCCGGGCGGATCGGCAGGTAGTCCCTCCCGACCTTGCGGGGTATCTGTTTGTTCACAGTTAAGCGTGTTGCCTTCTCCCCAGACATGCCCATGGTCAGCCCGGTCAGGCTCCACCCAATGCAGTCAGTGACTATGGACTTGACTCGCAGTTTGCGGGTTTGTTATATCGTGATCATTTGAAAACATTCTGCACGGTATGCAGGCAGCGCTGTCATTTCGGCTAAACCGGCGGAAGCGCAGCACCTCTAGCGCACAGCATTTCATTTGGCCGGTTTACGGAGCATTTTGTCTTACTGTTTTTCATTTTTCACGCCTTCAAATTCAGGCCTTTCTGGCATTCCAGGAATGCCATTGTTGACAGGGGTAGCACAACATTCATTTATCAGGAGGGGCCGGGCTTCGGTCGGGTTCTCCGCAAAAGGATGCGTCTATGAAGATTCATGAGTATCAGGCCAAGGAACTTTTCCGAAAATTCAATGTCCCCACTCCTAAAGGAAAACTCGCTCACACCGCCGCTGAAGTAGAGGAAATTGCGGAAGAGTTCGGCTACCCCGTGGTCGTCAAGGCCCAGGTGCATGCCGGCGGCCGCGGCAAGGGCGGCGGCGTCAAACTCGTTAAAGCCAAAGGGGACGTCAAGGCTGTTGCCGATTCCATTATCGGTATGACCTTGGTGACCAAGCAAACCGGCGCAGAGGGCAAGAAGGTGCGGAAGGTGCTGGTGGAACAAGGCCTGAACATCAAGAAAGAACTCTACCTCTCCGTTATCCCCGACCGTGAGACCGCCACTGTGGCCATTGTCTGTTCGCAGGACGGTGGTATGGACATCGAAGAAGTCGCTGCCAAGACGCCTGAACGCATCATTACCGTGAATGTCAGCCCAATCACCGGCTTCCAGCCGTTCCACGCTCGCAAGATCTGCTTTGGTCTGGAGATCGAAAAGGACCTGCAAAAGCAGATGTCCGCCGTTGTCAAAAATCTTTATGAGTTGTTTGTCGCTTACGACTGCTCCATGGTCGAGATCAACCCCCTGATCATCACCGGTGAAGGCCAGATCCTCGCCCTGGATGCACAAATGGACATCGACGGCAACGCTCTGTACCGGCATCCCGATGTCAAGGAGATGCGA
>JAVEYP010000197.1:0-4788 GCA_034003445.1 Desulfobulbus sp. | reverse complement strand
CTCCATCTTGCTGGCATCGATGGCGTAGCGGCGGTCGTGGCCCAACCGGTCACGGACAAAGGTGATGAGCGAGCGGCGCGGCTGGCCGGACGGCAGCAGGCCGACCTTGCGGTCGAGCATATCGCAGAGTAGTTCGACGATCTCAAGGTTGTGTTTCTCGTTGTTGCCGCCGATACTGTACGACTCCCCCTCCCGGCCCTGAACAAGCACGCGCACGATGGCCTCGCAGTGGTCCTCCACATGGAGCCAATCACGCACGTTGCCGCCGTCGCCGTAAACCGGTAGGGTTTTCCCCTGCAGGCCGTTGTTGAGCATCAGCGGGATAAGCTTCTCCGGGAACTGATAGGGGCCGTAATTATTGGAACAATTGGTGATCAGCACCGGCAGACCGTAGGTGTGATAGTAGGCCCGTGCCAGGTGGTCGGAGCTGGCCTTGGAGGCCGAGTAGGGGGAGCGCGGGTCGTAGGCCGTGGTTTCGTTGAACAGGCCGGTTGGCCCGAGTGAGCCGAACACCTCGTCCGTGCTCACGTGCAGGAAACACTGCCCGCCGTCCCCGCCAGCCGGCCAACTTCGCCGGGCCGCTTCGAGCAGGGTGAAGGTGCCGTTGATGTTCGTGCGGATAAAGGCGTCCGGGTCGTTGATGGAACGGTCGACGTGCGATTCCGCGGCGAAGTGGACCACCGTGTCGATCCCCTCTTGCGCGAACAGGTCCTCGACCAAGGCGCGGTCGCAGATATCGCCGCGCACGAAGCGGTGGCGCGGATGGTCGGCCACGTCGCGCAGGTTGTCCAGATTGCCGGCATAGGTCAGCTTGTCTAAGTTGACCACCCGCCAGGTTGGCTGCCCGACAAGCACCAGACGAACGAAGTTGGCACCAATGAAGCCGCAGCCGCCGGTCACCAGTAGGGTTTTTTCCATTGCAGTACCTCACGCCGGTAGGGCCCGCACGCCTGTGGCCGGGCCGGCCGAACCACGCCGTTTGTCGCAGCGGGCGGCAAGGTCCTGCTCCGGGAATGTCCCAGGAGTGCCTTGCCTCCGCCCATTTTATTGATTTTCCACTCTTTTCCCAAAGCGGACGACCCGCGCCAGGAGCGCCGTTACTATAGAGGGAGAGAACCCTTCTGTCAAACAGGAAGGCCACCGCACCCCGAAAACCGGCCCCGCCCGTTAGCAGGCGAAGCCGCGCACCATCCGCGGCCGCGTCCCTGCTTATCGTGGACAAACGGGCACCCATCAGGTATATGCTACGGCACTATTTTCCGCGCCAACCCCAGAATGCCGGCCCCGACCGATACCACAAAACCCGATGAAACTCCGCTTTTTCAGACTGATGCTCTTGTGCGGGCTGCTCCTGCTCATCACCGGTGGCCCGGCGCCCGCTGCCGGCGACCGGGACCCCGCAACCAAGGACATCATTGTCACCACCTCGGAGAGCGACCTGCTCCTCTTTGCCACGGTGCGCAACGCCTTTACCGAGGAGATGCTCGCGGGCGTGCTCCAAGGGTTGCCTGTGGTCTTCACCTTCCGTATGGAATTGGTCAAATCGCGCAAGCACTGGCTCGACATCACCCTGGTGGAATCCTCGGTCACCCACACCATGACCTGGGATGCTGAGCAAGAGGAGTACCACGTCGCCCTCTCTGAGGACGAAGGCCGGGTCGTGACCACCGCCTCGCTTGACGAGGCCCGGCGACTGATGACCGAACTCAACGGTGTCAAGGTCATCACCCTCGACAAACTGGTCCCCGACGCCCCCTATGCCATCCATTTCAAGGTCACCCTCAAGAAGGGCTCCTTGCCCTTGGGCCTCAGCAACCTGGCGCCAGCCGCCATCTGGGGCGACTTCGAGACCGACTGGCGCACCATCGAATTTCGCTATTGACCGCACAAACAGCGGGCAACACCATGCTCACCGCGGAACAGAGAAAACGCAAACAGCGACTCATCCGCATGGTGATCGCCCTCTGCCTGCTTCTCATCCCGGCGCTCGCCTACCTGCAGCGCGGCCTCCTCGGCGCAGACCTCAACCTGCCCGTCAGCAGCACCATCCTCATCTTTGCCCTGATCAACATCAACGGGCTCTTGCTCCTGCTTATGCTCTACCTGGTGCTGCGCAACCTGGTGGAGCTGATCTTCGAACGCAACCAGAAGATCATGGGCTCGCAGCTGCGCACCCGCCTGGTCATTTCCTTTGTCAGCCTGACCCTGGTGCCCACCGGGCTGCTGTTCGTCATTGCCCTGCGCTTCGTCTCCACCTCCATGGACTACTGGTTCAACACCAACGTTGACGAGGCCCTGGAGGCGGCCCACCGCCTGGCCCAATCCACCCTGCACGAGGCCGGCCAGCAGGCCGAGTTCGCTGGCCGGCAGTTGGTGGTGCTCATGGAGAACGGCACCCTGGATATCCGTGATTTGGGCGGGCTCGAACGTATCCTGGCGCGCAGCCTCGAGATCGACCTGCCCGGCGCCCCGGACAGCCTGGTGCTGCTCGACAACCAGCGTCGCGAACTGATCGCGGTACGCGGCCAGCGGCTGTTGCCGATCATGCTGCCGGTGATCCCGTCGGAGGCCATCCGTCTCGCCGACGTGTACAACCGCACCGAGGTCGTGACCCAGCGCACCACCATCGGCGAACTCATCCAGGCCATCGTGCCAGTGGATATACAGGTCTCCTCGCAGCCGCAGACCTGGTTTCTGGTGACCACCCTGCTCATCCCCACCTCCCGGCTCAAAACCCTGCAGGCAGTGTTTGCGGGCGTCACCGGCTACGACCAACTGGTCATGCTCAAGGCACCGATCAAGCTGAGTCTGATCATCATGCTGCTGATCATCACCCTGCTCATCCTGTTCGCAGCGATCTGGTTTGGCTTCTATATCTCGCGCAGCCTCACCGGCCCGATCAACAAGCTGGCCGAGGCCACTCGCCGGGTCGCGGAAGGCGATCTGGACTTTACCCTGGAAAAGGAATCCGGCGACGAGATGGGTCTGCTGATCGATTCGTTTAACTCCATGACTTCCGACCTGCTCGGTTCCAACCAACGGCTGGCCAGCGCCCACCAGGCCCTGCAGTTGAGCACCGGGGTCTCGGAGCAGCGCCGCCGATACCTGGAGACCATCCTCGAGAACGTCGCGGCCGGTGTCATCGCCCTGGACGAGCAGAACCGCATCGCCACTATCAACCGCTACGCCGAAGAGTTGCTGGCCATCGAGCCGGCCGCCTTTCTCGGCCACGACTACCGCGAGGTGCTGCCCCGCCAGCACGCCCAGCTCTTTGAGAGCTTCCTTGCCGAACTGGACACCACCGGCCGGGCGACCATTGAGCGGCACCTGCGGGTGACCATCCGTCGCGGCGAGACCCTGAGTCTGCAGGTGAACGTCACCCGCATGGCCGACGAGCGTGGTCGGCCGATTGGCTTTGTCATCTTCTTCGACAACCTCACCAACCTGGAAAAGGCACAGCGGCTCGCCGCCTGGCAGGAGGTGGCCCGACGCATCGCTCACGAGATCAAGAACCCGCTCACCCCCATCCAGCTCTCGGCCCAGCGGCTGCGCAAGCGGTTCCTCCACCGCATCGGCGAGGACCGCGACATCTTTGACCAGTGCACGGCCACCATCGTTGCCCAGGTGGACGAGATCAAAAAACTGGCCGCCGAGTTCTCCAACTTCGCGCGCATGCCCAAGCTGCGCCGCGAAACAAACGACCTGGGCCGACTCGCCGAAGAGGTGGTGTTCCTCTACCGCGAGGCGCACCGCACCCTGTCCTTCACCTGCCACATCGACCCGGCCCTGCCCCCCTTCCCCTTCGACGCGGTGCAAATCAAGCGGGTGCTCATCAACCTGGTGGACAACGCGGTGACTGTGCTCGACGACGGCGGGGTCATCGAAGTGAGCGTCGGTCCGGCGCCGGACCGGGACGTGCCCACGGCCCTGCTGCGCGTGGCGGACAACGGCCCGGGCATCCACGCAGACGTCCAGCTGCGCATCTTTGAGCCCTACTTCTCCACCCGCAAGTCCGGCACCGGGCTTGGCCTGGCCATCGCGCACACCATTGTCAGTGAGCACGGCGGGGTGATCCGCGCCCGCGACAACCACCCCACTGGCACGGTCTTTACGGTTGAGCTGCCGCTCCATCCTTGATATGATGCACCCCTGAAGCCGTTCCCCGCTGTTCTGCCCTTTTCTGGCCCCGACCCCGTACCATGCCTGAGACTATTCTCCTCATCGACGACGAAGCTGCCATCCGCGAGACCCTGACGGGCATTCTTGGCGACGAAGGCTTTCTGGCGATCGGCGCTGGCTCGGCCGAGGAGGGGCTGCAGTTGCTCGATGAAAAGGACGTCGGCCTGGTGCTGCTCGACATCTGGCTGCCCGGCATGGATGGGCTGGAGGCCCTGCGCATCATCCGGCAGCGCTTCGCCCACCTGCCGGTAATCATGATCTCCGGCCACGGCACAGTGGAGACCGCGGTGCAGGCCACGCGCATGGGCGCCTTTGACTTTATCGAGAAGCCGCTCTCCTACGACAAAACCGTGCTCTCCATCCGCAAGGGGCTGAAGGTCTCGCGGCTCGAACGCGAGAACCGGCTGTTGCGCGCGAGTGGCCCGGACAAGGTCCGGCTCATCGGTGACAGCCCCCTCATGCAGCAGCTGCGCGAGCAGATCGACCGGGTCGCGCCCACGGACGCCTGGGTGCTCATCAGTGGCGGCCACGGCACCGGCAAGGAGCTGGTGGCACAGACCATCCACGCCCAATCGCAACGCGCGCGCCATCCTATGGTGGCGGTGAACT
>JAVEYP010000196.1:0-4798 GCA_034003445.1 Desulfobulbus sp. | reverse complement strand
ATGCCCAGGAGCACGCAACAATGACAATCATAGCAATCCTGGGGCCGGAACACTCCCAGTCCTGGCAGGCTGCTGCGCAGTTCTTCAGCGACGCGGAAATCCGTACCTACCCGCATGTCAGCAGTCTGCTCGACGCCTTTGACGCGCACTTGGCCGACTACGCCATTTTGCCGGTGTATAATACTCGCGAGGGGGAAAAGAAACAGTACTTCCGCTTGTTTGACCAGATCAAAAACGGCTTCTGGATCGACAATATCCTCCTGCAAGGCAATCTATCGCTCGGAGTTTTTACGGAGAACACCACCATTGCCGACCTGCAACTGCTCATCGGTCAGCGCGAGATCTTTATCCAGTGCGAGGAGTTTATCGAGGAACGGATGCCGGGCATCACTGAGATGAGTGTCCAGGACGTAGCCCGGGCAGTGGATGAGACCCGCCGAGGCGGCGACTCCACGGCCGCGGGTCATGCGGTGATCGACAACGCCGACACGCTTACCGCCCTCGGCCTGCGAGTCATCGAGCGCGAACTGGCACCACACAACCGCACCCGCTACGCAGTGCTTGGCCATACCCTCGCCGAAACAACCGGTTACGACGCTACCACCCTGATCACCGACCCGCTGGAGGATCGGGTTGGCCTGCTCGTCGACATCCTCGGAGAGTTTTCCAAACGCGGCATCAGCATCATCGACATGCGTGCCGAAAACGACATCAAGACTCAAAAGCTGCGCATCTACCTAGAGGCGGAAGGGCACATTCGCAACCCGGCACTGGCTAGCGCCATCGAGCAGATCGAGTCGCGAGTGATCCAGCAAAAGGGCGTGATTCGAGTACTCGGCAGCTTCCCCCGGATCGACATGCGTACCAAGCACATCCGTTCCTTTGGCTTTATTGGCACTGGCGACATGAGTCGCTGGTTCGCGGAGCGGCTGGAGAGCGAGGGCTATGAGGTGCTGCTCACCGGCCGCACCACAGCCCTGCGGCCCGAGGAGATGATCGCCCGGGTCGATGTGGTGGTTGTCTGCGTCCCCATCTCGGTCACCTCGGAGACGGTGCGCCGTTACGGACCATTGCTCGCTCCCGGCAAGGCCCTTATTCTGCTGGCCGGCGAGTCCGAGCAGACCATCGCCAGCGCGCTCGCGGCCACCAACGAAGCGGTTGAAGTGATGCTTGTGCACAACCTCTGGGGCCCGCAGGCCGCCACCATGAAGGACAAGAACGCGATCATTGTGCGGACCTCGCGTAGCGGCATGTTTTGCAGCGAATTCGATGCTTTTCTCTACAAGCATGGTGCCGACATCTGTCATGACTCGCCCCCAAAGCACGACTTGCTCATGGGCATCGGCCAGAAGCTGCCCACGATCATCTCGGTGGCCTTGGCCATGACCCTGCACGAGAATCGCATCACCAGCGAGGACATTGCCAGTCACTGCACCCTGACCTCGCTTTACCCGATCCTCGCTATGTCGCGAGTTCACTCCCAGAACCCGCGCACCTACGCGGAGATCATGTCCACTTCGGGCGACAGCCGGAAGGTCGTCCTGGATTTCGCTCGCAACTTGGACACGGTCATGCGCATGGCTGATGCGGCCTCTATCAGCGATCTGGCCAGGCTTATCGACGACAACGCCATGCATCTCAGCGAATCCTTTCTCCGGGCCCGTATGGACCAGGCCAAGGCCGTGGACGAAGTGCTGGGCAGGATGATCTGAGAGACAACCGCTTGACCGAGGGCAGCCGAGTGGTTAGCGTGGTCCTCATGGAAATCAAACACCGAAAAAAGCTGTTATTGCTTGTTTTGTTCGCCCTCTGGTGCGCTGTCTTGCTCCTTCGCCCTGGCCTTGGCACCGGCCCCGGCTGAATGGCACGTTCCGCACCGCCGGTCGGCGGTCCTCCCTGTCCTCTGCCTCAATCGCCAGCGCAAACTCAACCGTAAGGAAACGAGAACGCCATGCTGTCAACCGCTTTGCAATATCTCGAGGAAAAACACACCTGCCCCCACTGCAGCACCGAACTCACCCTCTGTCATTCTCCTGCAGTGCACGTTGGTGACGGGCTTGGTTGGGGTTCGGAGTACCTGTTCATCTGTCTTAATGACAACTGTTCGCTGTTCGCCAAGGGCTGGGACTACATAGCTGACCAGTACGGTCATGTTGGTTCTTATCGGTTCATGAAGGTGCCCAACTCAAAGGAAAACTACAGCATGATGGTGGTCGGCAAGGACGCCTTCACCGGCAGCATCGTCGATGTGGAGGACCTCAAGCGCAAGAACGTGCGTTATCAACTTCAGCTGGAGGCCCTTGCCGCGCTGGACAGCTGTGTGGCTGAAAAAAGGCTTGAGCCAGTGCTGAGCCTGTTGCTCGATGACTCGGTGAGCATCGACAACCGCAAACGGGCGTTGGCATTGATCGCACCGCTCAACGACCTGGCCTGCGTCGAGCCGTTGCGTAGCCACACCTTCAAGGACCCGCACTTGGAGCAAGAGATCAACCTGGCCGTCGGCAAAGTGCTCGGCGCTCATTTTCTCAAGGAATGTCCCTTCTGCGCAGAGTTAATCAAGGCCCGAGCCACAGTGTGCAAGCACTGCCAGCGGGAGTTGGCCGCCTGACTTTCCCCTTGCGAAAAACACGTGGCAAGGGTATAAAAGCGCTTGTCTGTGTGGTGAGCGTAGCTCAGCTGGTGGTAGCACCGGGTTGTGGCCTCGGAGGTCGTGGGTTCAAGTCCCATCGCTCACCCCATTCACTCATCCAAAGAAGTCCGAAGTAGCACAAAAACCCGCTTCCTGAAAAGGAAAGCGGGTTTTTGTTGTCCAGTAAAGTCTCTCAAAATCCATTGGTAACCAGAAAAGAAACGTGTAGAATCATGGGTAGGGAACTGCACCCAATGATGCTCTACACATCTCGTCCTTTATCTTGTTGAATTTAATTCGAAAAAATTAAATTCTGCAGGGTGCTCCCTTGCGTGTCCAGTACACGTTCGTTCAGTGTAATACCTTGAAATGTAAGTTAAAAATCAAAAAGAAGGTTTGTCTTCAAGATTTTTACATGTTGAGGTGGCTACCATGTCGAGAACAGGGGAGAAGTTGTTATCGGATTCAGCTGTCCGCAATGCCAAGCCGAAAGAAAAAGCATATACCCTCCGGGATGGATGTGGACTTTTTCTGGTTATCGAGCCCTCCGGTCGGAAATGGTGGCGCCTGCGAATCATTTTCGCAAAAAAAGAAAATACCTTCAGTTTGGGTGAATATCCATTAGTTACCCTGGCCACAGCCAGGGAAGAAGCTTTCAAAATCCGTAGTCGTTCTGCAAAGGGTATCGATCCAGGCGTGTTCAGGAAAACCGAGAAGGCGCAACAATGTGGCGATGGAACGTTTGAATCGGTCGCCCGCGACTGGATGGCCTTGAAATCTCCAGGCTGGTCGCAATCGCACCGGGAAAAAACGCGAGCTATCCTTGAGAAGGATGTCTTTCCGTATATTGGTGTACGGCCGATAGGGGAAATATCTCCAGGAGAACTTCTCGCCGTCCTCAAGCGGATCGATATCCGATCATCCGCTACGGCTCGGAAGGCTTACTCGACCTGCAAGCAAATTTTTGTCTACGATATACCTTCCGGCCGGGTGTCGGTGTCACCTGCCACCGATCTTCACGCCCACTTGTCACCTCGGGTTGTCAAACACATGGCGGCACCGACAACTCGGGATGAAACAGCTCGGCTTTTGCGTGCCATCGATGGCTATTCCGGTACCTTTGTGGTTCATTGCGCGCTGCGTTTATCGCCGATGTTTTTTGTCAGGCCGGGAACCCTGAGGAGTATGGAGTGGGTGGATATCGATTTCCAGCGGGCAGAATGGCGTATCCCCATCGAACAGCTTAAACGACGGCAGCTTGACAAGTTGGCACGGCGCGGAGAGGTGGCACACATCGTCCCATTATGCCGCCAAGCGCTGGCAATCTTGCAAGATTTGTATCAGCTTACCGGTAAGGGGCGATACGCTTTTCCCGCAATTCGTCATAAGGATCAGTGTATTTCCAACAACACGGTTCGTAGTGCCCTGCGTGGTATGGGGTTTACCGGGGATGACATTACGCCTCATGGTTTCCGGCACATGGCTTCAACCCACCTGCATGAACTAGGGTTCCCTTCCCACTTGATTGAAAAACAACTCGCTCATTCTGATCACAATAAAATCAGGGCTGTGTACAATCATGCTGAGTACCTGCCGGAGCGAAAACGGATGATGCAGGCCTGGGCTGATTACCTGGATGATCTAAAGACCGGACAGGGAGAAAAGGTTTTTTCTTTTGGAGGAGTTGGATAAGGTTGTCGCCCTGAAATCGGCTGTACCGTTTGGCTCAGAACGAACTGCAGCGGGGAATCAACTTTCCGGTTTGCCCGACGGAAACAGCGTAGTTTACCAGTCAAAACGATCTGTTGGTATCAGTCCGTCTCCCGTTCCTTCACCACCCGCAAATACTCCTCGATCTCGCGGGGGGTGTAGTAGCGGAAGTGGATGCGCCGGCAGAGTTTGTCGGTGAAGTCGGAGAAGGCCATGACGATGTTCCGTCCCTCGGCCATCAGGGCCTCGCCCTCTTCGTAGGAGATGCCGCCCATCTCGCCGAGCCGCCCCTTGAAGTTGGCATAGGCCAGGTCGAACTGGCGCAGGATGTTACACAGGGTCGCGCCCAAGGGCGAGTTGATGAGCAGCACCCGCGAGCCCCGTTCCTTGACCAGGCTGATCTTGCGCTCCTGGATCTCCTGCGGCGAGAGCCGCTGCTTTTCTTCCGCCATGATGGAC
>JAVEYP010000195.1:0-4832 GCA_034003445.1 Desulfobulbus sp. | reverse complement strand
AGCTCGTCGAACTGCGCAAGGGCGATGGTTGTCAGCCGATAATCCTCACCTGAAAGTGACAGATGCTGGCTCTGGTTCGTAAGGTTTTCGGTACAAACAGACCAGAATCACACAGGCTCGAGACAAGCAAACAGGAGGTTTCAATAATATGGCAGCTTCAGTAGAAGTATCCCCCTTTGAAATGATCGCTTACACAGGTTCACGGGTGTTGGAAGACAACAGTGTTGTCTTCGTCGGTACCGGTCTACCTATCATCGCGGCTATGCATGCCCAGTTAACCCATGCTCCCAAACTTAACATGATCTTCGAGGCCGGCGCTTTTGCTTCCATCCTCGAGCAGGGCATGCCCATGTCTGTCGGCGACACTCGCGCCTTCCGCAAGGCCTGCTTTGCCAAGGGCCTTTGCGCGGCCTTTGAACTGACCCAGAGAGGCTACTCTGACTACGCTTTTATCGGCGGAGCCCAAATTGACCAATACGGCAACATCTGCTCAACCTACGAGGGTGGAGACTACCTGAAGCCGAGGGTCCGCTTCCCGGGTTCAGGTGGTGCCGGAGCCATGGCCGCCAACTGCGAGAAGACCATCGCCATCATGGCGCTGGAGAAACGGCGCTTTGTTAAGAAGGTCGACTTCATCACCAGCATTGGTTTTGGTAACGGTGATGCAGATTATCGCGAGAAGGCGGGTGTGCTCGGTGCTGGCCCCTATCGCGTCATCACCAACCAGGCCTTATTCGGTTTTGACGAGGCCACCAGGAAGATGATGCTGCTGGAGTACCTGCCAGGCAAGAGCCCCGAAGCCATTCAGGAACTGGTGGACTTCGAGCTGGTCATTGCCCCTGATGTCAAGCCAATGGCCATGCCCAGCAAGGAAGACCTCGACCTGCTGCACAACAAGTGCGACACGGCCGGGTTGTTCTTGAAGAGGAAGGTTGTTGAGAAATAAGTAGCCTTACGTTGTTCTGTCTGACCAACATCGGGAAAGGGTAAACCTTTTCCCGGTGTTTTTTTATGCCCGGGGCAATCACTGACTTCTAGCCGGCACAAACGCTGTCACGCGTCGTCTCCTTGCGCAAGGATGCATGCTCAGCATGAACTACCGCGGCTTACTCGCCGAGGTTACCTTTGAATACGAAGGGATTTCAGATGGTCAATTGGTCGTGAAGAAACGGCCGAGTTCTACCGTGTGAGGATACCAGCATTCATTATTTGGGGTGGGTGGTGGAGTGGGGCGGCTGAACGAGAAGGAAAACCAACGCACCTGCACTCGCTCGACGAACCACCTTGATCTTAGGCAGCGTACCAAGCTTCCTGGCCTCCTGACCGGCTGGACGAATGTCTTTGTAGAGTCACCGGTGTGCGTGAGTCGCTGTCCGTTGGCATGACCATTAGCGGCGTGCACTCGCATACACTGATTTACGGGGTGAAAACCGTCTCGGGCCTCTTTGCCGGCCGCTCCTAGCAGCCGCTTGCAGTCCCATAACCCGTTCGAGTCGCCTGCCCGGAAGGGCCGCGGTTTTGGCTGTTTGGGAGCCACCTTTCACGGCAGTCTAATTGCCTGCACCGACGCGCAGCTGCCACTAGGCGAGAAGGGCTTTTCCTGCGCGACTCCTGTCCGATATGTCCGGACGTGACACACCTCGTCGATCAGCGCTCCCCGCTGCGAGCACCTACCGTGAAGCCCACAACCGACCGGCTCCGACTGCCGACAACGGACCGCTTGTCTTTAGATCTTACCTTGCATGTAGAGGTGCATGGACTCAGCCGCATCGAGCCCCTGGCAGACCGCCTTGGCCACGGTCTTTGGTCCGAGCACGGTATCACCGCCGGCAAAAATCCAATCAACGCTGGTCTGCAGGGTAATCGGGTCGACCACGTAGGTGCCCCACGAGGTGACCTCCACCTTCACGGTCGGGTCGTACACCGGAATGCTCTTTTGGCCGACCGAAGGCACGAGTACATCTGCCTCGAGAATGAATTCGGAACCAGGGATGGGTGTCGACGACCGCCGGCCCGACTCGTCCGGCGCGCCCAGGTCCATCCGAATGAACTCGACCCCGGTCAACTGGCCGTCTGTAGACAGGATTCTGGTCGGCGAGGCCAGAAAGATGAGCCGAACCCCTTCCTGCTCCACATGATGCACCTCCATTGCGGCGGCCGGCATCTCCTCGCGCGTTCGCCGGTAAACAATGGTTACGTCCTTCCAGCCGGAGCGCAACGCTACCCGGGCCACGTCAACGGCTACGTTGCCACCCCCGACCACTACCACCCGATCGCCAAGGGCGATCTCTCGCCCGGTGAGCATCTGCGCGAGGTAGTCTATGCCGGATAGGACGCCCTTGGTTTCTGTTTCCCCCTCAAGCCCCAGTCTGCGGCTCTCGTAAGCGCCAATGCCCAGAAACACCGCGGCAAACCCCTGGTCACGAAGGTCAGACAAGGTCAGGTCCTGACCCACGGTGACGCCGGTGCGGATGTTGACCCCACACTGCTGCAGGGCGTACAACTCCGCGCCGATGATGTTGCGCGGCAGGCGGTAGTGGGGGATGCCCACACTGAGCATGCCGCCGAACACCGGCAGGGACTCGAAGACGGTGCAACTGTATCCCTTGCTTGCCAAGGCATGGGCCACGGTTATGCCGGCTGGGCCGGAGCCAATAATCGCTGCTTTGATGCCGTTAGACGGGGCGCAGCGGGGCGACAGGTTTTTGCCGTTAATGATCATCCAGTCGGCGAGGAACCGTTCGAGCAGACCGATGGCCACCGGCGCGTCCGTCTTGGCGCGGATGCAGGCCCCTTCGCACTGGAACTCGTGAGGGCAGACCCGTGAGCAGACCGAGGGCATGGAACTGGTCTCGCGGATGGTCCAGTAGGCCTCCTCGTATTTCTTCTGGCGAAGCAGGTCGATGAAGCGGGGGATGTCGTTGCCAATGGGGCAGCCCATCACGCAGACCGGCCGCCGACACTGCAGGCACCGCTCTGCCTCGAGCAAGGCGGTCTCCTCATCGAATCCTTTGGTAACCTCGTCGAAATTGTTGATTCGATCATCCGGATCGAGTTCCCGCGGCTCCTGCCGCGGAATGGCCAGCCTTTCCTTGACGTTCATACCTGCACCTGATACCTCGGAAAAAGTGTCGCCGACCTTCGGGATATTGAACCCTTTCGTCGGCACTCGCAAGGCGTGGCTCCACTCTGTCGTCGCCTCGTTGGTATTTTTCGTTTACTTGTTCGTTTTTGTCGAGGAATAAGGTAAGGTTTTTCGAAAAAAGAGTCATTCCATGCACCGCACCCTCTAAGCCGCCGACCGTTCCGGGCCGGCGGGCACCTCACCAAGAACCTATGGAGAACGCCGCTGCCATCACCATAATCACCGACCCCTCATTCCGCGAGCACGACACCGGCGGTAATGACCATCCGGAAGCTCTCGAACGGTTGCAGGTGATCCAAGACCGCCTGGCTGGCAGCCTCTTGGCCTCCAGCATCCGCTACTTTGTACCCCGGCCGGCAGAGCGGTCTGAACTGCTCGCCTTCCACACCAATGACTGGGTGTTCCGCTTCGAGGAGGCGGTGCTCTCGGGCCGCACCTACATTGATCACCCGGACAATCAAGTTTGCTACGAATCCTACCGAATTGCCACCCTTTCCGCTGGATCGGGGATCACCGGGGTGGACCTCGTGGAACAGCGGCCCGGTTCCGTCATTTTTTGCCTGACCCGGCCGCCAGGCCATCACGCCGAGCCGAACACGCCCTACGGTTTCTGTTTCTTTAACAACTGCGTTATTGCCGCACGCTACTGGCAGCACAAGTACGACCGCCAGCGGGTGTGCATTTTCGATTTTGATGCGCACCATGGCAACGGTATCCAGACCGCGTTCGAGGAGGAGGCGGACACCACCTACGTGTCCATCCACGAACACCCGAGCTTTAGCTACCCTGGCACGGGCTGGGCCGAAGACCGGGGTTTTGGCCCTGGGAAGGGGACCATCCTTAACCTGCCGTTGCCGCCCGGAGCAGGCGAAGAGCAGGTGGCACGACTCCTACCGCGCATCAGGAAATTCCTTGAAGCGGCTCGGCCCGACGCGCTTATCGTGGGCGCTGGCTTCGACGCCCTCCGCGAGGACGATATGTCGGGCCTCAACTTCAGCGTCGCTGCCTATCGCCGGCTTGGTTCCTTTGTCAGCGAACTCGGCCGGGACCTCACTGGTGGTCGTGTTGTCTCTATTTTAGAAGGCGGCTACAATCTGGACCAGCTCGGCGTCTGTGTCGAGGCCTACCTCACCGGACTTGTTGAGAACAATTTCTAAGATGACCCAACATCATTCAATCCTGGCGGGAGATGCGAGATGTTTATTCACTACCACATGACGCCTGAGCCGGTCGCAATGCGGCCCGAGGAAACTGTCGCTCAGGCCATTGGAATCCTCGAGCAGCATTCCTTCCGCCACCTGCCCGTGGTCGATGAAGAAAGTGTGCTGCTCGGTATGATCTCCGACCGCGACCTGCGCTCAGCCCTCCCTTCCACCGTGGCGCAAAGCACGGAGCGCGAGGAGGTTGCTGCGCGGATCAACAACACGCCGCTGTCCGCGTTCATGACTCGCGAGTGCCTTTCCTTGCCGTCCATGGCCACCCTGGACGACGGTTTGCTGCTTTTCCAGTCGCACAAGATCGGTGCTCTACCTGTGCTGGACGACGAGGGGCGGCTCATAGGCATGTTTACCATCGGCGACCTGCTGCGAGCCTACCGCGGCCTGTTTGGCCTGGGCGACAAGGGCTCCGTGCTCATCTCGGTGGAGGACGACGGCGACCCCAAGGCCCTCAGTCGACTGGTCAAGGT
>JAVEYP010000194.1:0-4843 GCA_034003445.1 Desulfobulbus sp. | reverse complement strand
ACTCAGGCGGCCATTTACGGTTGGTATGACAACGAACTCGGCAGCTACACCAACATGCTTGGGGAACTGACCACCTCCATCGCTGAGCGAATGGTGTGAGGATTCGCCGGGTTCGGCCCGGGGACCTTGATGAGGTGCTGGATATCGAGCACCGTTCCATGCCCGACCCCTGGCAGGCGGCTGCGGTCGCAGGGGAATTGCAGGTCGCCAACAGTGTCGGCTGGGTCGCGTTAGCGGCCGGCAGGGTGCAGGGCTACGCTTTTTTCCGTACCTGCCGACCGGAATGTGAACTGCTCCGCCTGGCAATAGAACCGGAGTCGCGACGCGGAGGGCTCGGGAGCGCGCTTCTCGACGAAGCGTTGGGCTCATTGACGAAGGAGGGCTACACCTGCTGTTATCTCGAGGTTCGCCGTTCCAACGAAGGCGCTTACCGGCTCTATGAGCGATCCGGCTTCAGGCAGACGGGACTGCGCAAGAACTACTACAGCCAGCCGGTGGAGGATGCGGCCCAGCTCTGTCGTGCCCTCAACGGAAACAAGGGAGGAATGTTGTGAAAACTTTGAAAGATCTGGAACTTGCAGGCAAACGGGTATTGGTGCGGGTGGATTTCAACGTGCCCATGAGCGATAGCGGCGAGATCACCGACGACCTGCGTATCCGTACGGTCTTGCCGACCCTGCGCTACCTGGTGGAGCAGCGGGCCCGGGTGATCATCTGCACCCACATGGGACGGCCGAAAGGACAGAGGATAGAAAAACTCTCATTAGCGCCGGTGGCGGCCCTCGCCGCGGAGATGCTCGACCAGCCGATACCGCTCGCCCCGGACTGCATCGGCCCCGAGGTAGCGGCAGCGGTGGCGGCACTCAAAGACGGCGACTGCCTTATGCTCGAAAATCTTCGCTTCCATACGGAAGAGGAGAAAAACGATCCTGAGTTCTCCCGGCAACTGGCGGAGGTGGCAGATGTGTACGTCAATGATGCCTTTGCCGTTTCCCACCGGGCGCATGCCTCCGTGGTCGGGGTCACCGCCCATGTCCGCGAGAAGGCCGCCGGCTTCCTGCTGCAGAAGGAGATAGAGTACTTCCAGCGGGCTATCGACAATCCCCAGCGGCCGTTGGTCGCCATCGTGGGCGGGGCCAAGGTCTCCGACAAACTGGAGGCGTTGCAGAACATGTTGGCCCGGGTCGACCGGGTCATCATCGGGGGGGCCATGGCCAACACCTTCCTCAAAAGTCAGGGGTACGCTGTTGGCGCCTCCAAGGTCGAGGACGATCTGCTTGAGACGGCCCGGGAACTCCTCGCCCAGGCGCGTGAGAAGGGCATCAGGGTGTACCTGCCGGTGGATGTGATCGTCGCGGACCGTTTCGCGCCTGATGCGGTCACCAAGCAGGTGACCATCCAGGATATTCCTGACAACTGGATGGCCTTGGATATCGGGCCTGCCTCGGTTATGGTCTTCAACGAGGCCCTGGCCGACGCAAAAACCATTGTCTGGAACGGGCCCATGGGCGCCTTCGAAATGGACGCCTATGCTCGCGGTACCATGGCTCTGGCGCACACCGTGGCCAGTTCGCATGCGCTGAGCGTCACTGGCGGTGGGGATTCTAATGCCGCGATCAAGCAATCGGGCGAGGCGGAAAACATCAGCTATATGTCCACTGGCGGTGGCGCCTTTCTTATGCTGATGGAGGGCAGGGAACTGCCCGGCGTCAAGGCGCTCGCTTGACTCAGTGCGGGTGACTAGCGGAGCAACAATCCACGGAAAGCAGGAGAAGACCATGAACAGGCGACCATTGATAGCCGGAAACTGGAAAATGCACCTGACGGTCGGGGAGGCGGTCGAACTGGCGCGCGCCCTGGCAAAAAGCTGCAGTAATTGCACTGACCGCGAAGTGATGATCGCGCCCGCTTTCATTGCCTTGGCGGCCGTGACCGGAGCGATCAAAGAGTCGAACATCCGCGTGGGCGCACAGAATGTCGCCTGGGAAAAGGAAGGGGCATTCACCGGCGAGGTCTCCCCGCCCATGCTCACCGACATCAGGGTCGAGATGGCCCTTGTCGGCCATTCCGAGCGGCGACAGCTCTTCCATGAGGACGACGCTATGATCAACCGCCGTCTGCTTGGTGCGCAGGCCGCCGGCCTTGTACCGGTCCTCTGCATCGGCGAAACCCTGGAGGAGCGCGAAGCGGACAGAACCTTTACCGTGCTCGAGGCCCAGTTGCGGGGCGGCCTGCTCGACGTGACCGCGGCGCAGGCCGGCCAGGTTGTGCTTGCCTACGAACCGGTGTGGGCGATCGGGACCGGTAAAACCGCTACCAAGGAACAGGCGCAGAAGGTCCACCATTTTCTGCGCGGTCTGATGGCGGAGTTGTATGAAAAAAATATTGCCGAATCGGTACGGATACTGTACGGTGGTTCGGTTAAACCTGATAATATTGATGCTCTCATGGCCCAGCCGGATATCGATGGTGCGCTTGTCGGCGGTGCCGCATTGAAAGCTGAATCGTTTGAAAGGATTGTTCATTTTCGATGACGACCTTGCTTATTGTTCTTCATGTTATGGTAAGCCTCTTCCTGATCTGCATCGTCTTGTTGCAGCATGGCAAGGGTGCGGATATCGGGGCGTCATTCGGCGGGTCGAACCAGTCGCTTTTCGGAACAGAAGGTCCGATGCCGCTGCTGAACAAGATCACCACGCTGGCGGCCATAGTCTTCATGGGTACCTCGGTGAGCTTGGCGTACCTTTCGGCCCACAAGAGTACCGGCTCGGTGATGAGTGAGATCACCGGCCAGGAACAGCAGGTACCGGCTGGGCAAGAGACGATGCCCTTGCCTGCTGCGCCGCTGGAGAGGCAGTCTAAATCAGAGAACACGCCGCAACCGGTTCAAAAAACGAAACAATAGCAGTTCTGTAGTGCCGAAGTGGTGGAATTGGTAGACACGCTATCTTGAGGGGGTAGTGACCCACGGTCATGCGAGTTCGAGTCTCGCCTTCGGCACCAAATTATAATCCAGTGTAGTCTGCTGGAGTTTGTTAACCCCGCAAATTCATTGAGTTTGCGGGGCTTTTTTGTGCCTTTTTGTCCGCTTTGGTTCATTTTTGTCCGTTGACATCCGGGTATTTAACCGGGTACAAAACCGGGTAGGGTCAAGTGCAACCGAATAACCGGTTTTGAGCGTACCCGGTCGAGGAGGTATCTTCCTATGTTAACGGCAATTCAGGCGAGAAACGCCAAAGGCAAAGAAAAGCCCTATAAACTCAACGATGGAAAAGGTTTATTCCTTCATATCGCCACCAGTGGGAAGAAGACCTGGCGGTATCGGTACGAATTGCCACCCGGTAAAGAATCAACGTTTGTTATAGGTGAATACCCGGTTTTGTCTCTGGAAGGTGCCCGGGCGGAAAGGGTGGCACTGCGGGAGATGGTTAAGGCCGGTATTAACCCGGCAGAAGCGAGACGCCATGAAAAACAGGCTGTCATTGAAGCTCAGGAGGAGGCAAAGAAGGAGGTTGAGAACAGTTTCGAGGCTATTGCCCTTGACTGGCATTGGCACCAGAAAGACCGGTGGACGGCAGGCCACGCCGAAGCGGTCAGTAAATGCTTGCAGCGGTACGCCTTTGAGTCGTTTGGAGGGCTCCAGGTTGACCGAGTTACCCCGCCGATGGTGTTGGAGGTTATCCGGGATATAGAGGCTAAAGGCTCACTTGAAATGGCATCCAAGACCCTGCAACGGATTGGTGCTGTTTTCCGTTTTGCGATTCAGACGGGGCGAGCTACCTACAACCCGGCGGCAGATATGCGGGGGGCCTTGAAAGCGAAGAAGGTGGAACACCACAAAATGATTTCTCCGGATGAGTTGCCGGAGTTTTTCAAATCCCTGACCGCCGGCGACATCCACACCACCACCAAGAGTGCAATTCAATTCACCATCCTCACGGCGGCCCGGTCAGGTGAGGTGCGAGGCGCAATCTGGAAGGAAATCGATCTCGAAAAAAGGTTGTGGTCCATCCCGGCGGAGCGGATGAAGATGCGGTCCCCCCACACCGTGCCACTCTCACAACAGGCTCTCGCCATTCTCAATCGTATGAAAATCTTTCATGGGGATGGAGGTCTTGTCTTTCCCGGCATCCATTACCCGGAAAAACCCCTTTCCGAAAATACCATGCTCTATGCCCTGTATCGGATCGGCTACCACTCTAAAGCCACCATGCATGGATTCCGGGCACTCTTTTCCACCATTGCCAACGAGGCGGAGTTCAATCCCGATGCTATAGAGCGGCAACTTGCCCACCGGGAAAAGAATACGGTCCGGGCGGCCTACCATCGAAGTGAGTACATGCCGGAGCGGATCAAAATGATGCAATGGTGGGCGGACTACCTGCAAAAACTTGAACGTGAACGGGGGTGAGTCGACAGGATGGAGAATGTATTGCAATGAAGATAGGCATGGTTCGGTCAGCATGAACAGGAGATATGTTCACTCAACGTATAGGCTAAGGTCGCAGCCCATCAGGGCCGTCGTGCCTGCATCGAATGGTTACGCCTTATCCTTGTAGGGCATAACGCTGGGCTGTGCGGCCGGCGTTTGCGCTTGGTCCGAACCAGCCTTCTGTTGGCCATTGCTTCATCAAATTTCAGCCGCTCTCTTCTGCTCGGCATCTGGCAAATGCTACTGAAGTGTTGGTGACTTGCTTATACCGGCCTTTTGCAATTTCAATTACCTTTAAGGTCATACTTTGCTTTTTTATTGAATCATTGGGCTGATACCCCCATGGACTCTCCCATGAGAATGGGGTTGTCTTTTGCCCAGTCCGGATTGAAGGTCAAGGTATTTTTGGGG
>JAVEYP010000193.1:0-4846 GCA_034003445.1 Desulfobulbus sp. | reverse complement strand
TGGTCTTTGTCCCCAGGCTGTGGAGCGTGGTGGAGTACCATTTTCCCCTGGCGGTGTTGACCTTTCTGGCCAATGGCCTGCTGGCCTTTCGTCTGCTCGGAGGATTTCTCGGCCGGGTGCTGATCAGCGGAGGTTTTAGCTGTGTTGGCAACAATTCCTTTGCGCAGGCCATGCCTGCCTTTGCCCTGGCCATGATCGGCGTGGGTTTGGCCGCTCCGGCCGGCATGTCCGCCAACCGCCTAGTGGCGGGTGCGGGTTTGGTCTTTTCGAGCTTTTTCCTGGTGTCCGCGGTCCTGATCGGCCTCGTCGCCCTGGTGCTGGGCTTGCGATCGCTCCTGGAGAACGGGGCCGACATGGAGACCGCACCCACCCTGTCGATCTTCATTCCGCTGCTGACCATTATCGCCATCCTGTCGCTGCGGCAGAACCACGGTCTTGACGAGCACTTTGCTCTGACCAGCGGTGGTGCCGACCGGCTGATGCTTTTGAGCAAGTATCTGTCTGCCCAGATCCTCTGTGCCATGCTGACCGCTCTGGTGCTGGTCCGGCTGGGCTACGCGGCCCGGTTCATCGTCGGCCGGGAGACCTCGGCCGGATCGTATGCCCTTGTTTGCCCCGGCGTCGCCCTGGCGGTGATGCTTCATTTCTGGCTGAACCGGGGCCTGGTGGATGCTGGTCTGATCGGCAAGTTTTCTTTGGCCTACTGGGCTGTTTCGGCAGGAGCGGTTGCTATTCAATGTGCGACAATGTGGTTTGTCTACAGAATGAATCGGAACCATTTTAATGGAATTTCTTAATAATTCGTTAAAATTCAATCCTTTTCAAAATAGGAATACCTATTATATTGGTTTCAGTTGTGCGATGAAAAATCTCGACCACCCATGAACAGAGGAGGTACCTCATGTCGGAAACCCCTGAAATAGGCTGCGCCCGTCCCACTGGAGGACTGGTCGGCCAATCGAATCAACCAGAGGAACAGCAGGTTTCTCAACCTGCAAAGGAGGTCAAGAAAATGATCCAGGTAGGAAAACCCGCCCCGGATTTTACGGCACCCGCGTATCACAAGGGACAGTTCACCTCGCTTAAACTCTCAGACCACCTGGGAAAATGGATTGTACTTTGTTTTTATCCGGGTGATTTCACCTTTGTTTGAGCAACCGAGATATCGGCGGTCGCCGATCATTATCAGCAGTTTCGCAGCCTTGGTGTTGAAGTCTTTTCCATGAGCGTGGACAGTGTTTTTGTCCATAAAATGTGGGATGATCACGAGTTGTCCAAGATGGTGGACGGGGGCATTCCCTTCCCCATGCTGTCCGACGGTGGCGGTAAGGTGGGGGCAGCCTACGGTGTCTATGATGGCGACGCGGGCGTGGAAAACCGCGGCCGGTTCATTATTGACCCGGATGGCATTGTTCAAGGCTACGAGGTCTTGACCCCGCCGGTTGGCAGGAATGTGTCGGAAACCATTCGCCAGCTCCAAGCCTTCCAGCTGGTTCGTGACAGCAATGGGACCGAAGCCACCCCTTCGGGATGGCGGCCTGGTAAACTCACCCTCAAGCCCGGTCCGGAACTCGTGGGCAAGGTGTGGGAGGTGTGGAAGGTGAGCATGGAACGGGAGTAAACGGCTAGTTCTTCTTTTTTTCGTCGCGAAGAGCAAGCACGGGTCGATTCGGTGGCATAAGGATGCGCTGATTGACCCGTGCTTTTTTTTCGGTTCGCGACCACTTCAGTCCATTCGGGCCTGTAAATAATTTTGTGTGAATAGCCTGTTGGGTTTTTGTTTTCAGTAAACAGGCATCCTGTCGTCAAAGAGAATGGAAAAGCGGTTCAAGGCCGCTTTCCAATCCCTGCTGGGCATCGTCCATTTTCCGGCAATATTGTTCGGGGCCAGATACAGCCATTTGAGCATCCCATCATCATTGGGGAACGAACCTCGATCCTTGGTCGCTTTGCGGTGCGACATGTTCAGTGATCCTATGGCATTGGTTGTATAGATCACCGTGCGAATTTCTGGCGAGTAGGCAAAGAACGGCAAGGGCTTCTTTGGCTCCAAGAACCACATCTCGGTGGATGGGAAGCACAAGCTGATTCGCAAATTCCACGTTACCAGTGCGGAGGTGCATGACAGCCGGGTGGTCGAGGAGTTGCTGGATGACAACAATACCAACCGTGAACTGTGGGCAGATTCTGCCTATCGTTCCAAGGAACGGGTGGCGTGGTTGCGCGAACATGGGTCCTCGGCAGCGGCTGCAGCGCAAAGGGACCCGCCATCATCCGCTTTCCGCCTGGGAGCAGCAGGGAAACCGGACGAGGTCCCGTGTTCCCTCACGGGTTGAGCATATCTTCGGTGTCCAGGCCCAGCGAGCAGGGAACCTGCTTTTGCGAGGAGCCGGCCTGGCGCGGGCGGTGGCCAGGATTGGTTTGCGTAATCTGGCCTATAACCTGGACCGATACGGGACACTGGCGTTTGGCGTTGGCGTAAGGGGGAGGTGCGTCCAGATGCGGAAAATGCACCTCCCGGATGCCTCCAGGCACCGCAGACCAGACCGCAGGATGATTGATGCCTGCGCCAGGAGGCTCACCCCTCCTGCCGGGATGGCTGCTTGGTTGAAGGCTGTCTAAACACCCGGCCTTTCCTTGCCTGCTCCTGAGAAGGGCCTTTGGCAAGCCTCATCAAGTTTTGGCAACCAGCAGTGCCTCTATCCCCATGGCGCGTGGGTACATGCACCTGATCGCGCCCATGGACTGGGCCACGAGAAAGGTGCTCTGCTGGCGATTCCGGCGGATGGTTTCTTGATGATATCAACGCGATTCCGAGCCGGCTCTGGCAGAAGAAACCGGGTGCCGCAGCGGAACAGACAAGAAACGATTTGATGACGATGAGTCACGACCGGTCGCCTCCGCAACAGGCTCATAGTTCCTGTACCTTTCGGTTATAAGTCCTGATCACTTCGAATGCGCAGAAATGAAGCAAATTTAGGGATACCGGACTGATATTTGCCGTAGTATTTGAACGTAATGACTGAAGCGACTGGCGGGGGAGAATCTCTTTCAGCATCGCTGAAACCACTGCCAATCTTAAACCGCATGCCGTTATCCGCTTCGACCAGCAGGGCGCCGAGCCGTCCCTTATTTCTTCTTTTACCCGGTAGGTGGGCTATAATAACTGCCTCTGCAGTCTGATATTTTTTTACTTTCAAAATTTCAGTGCTGCGGCCTGCAGTATAGAGGGCATCAGGTTTACGGATGATCAAACCTTCACCACCGAGCTCTTCAACATGGTCCAGGTGTTGTCCGAGTAGAACAGGGCTTTTGATCAGGGTTTGTGGGATCACAAAGGCATAGGCGGAGGGGTGTGCAGTAAACCACCTCTTGGCCTTAGCTATTCGCTCAGTAAAGCCCCCGGGTGCTTCAGGCACATCAAAGATTGCCATTTTCAGTTTCAGCCACCCGTCATGGGGTTCCTGTTTTTTAACGATAGAGACAGTCTGCTCAAAACTTCCCCGTCCACCCCAGATCTCTCCTTCCACAGAAAAAGGCGGCAGACCCTGAATAAATGCCATGGGTGGATAAAAAACATTTCCGTTTTTTGATAAAAGGTGCTTGCCGTCCCAGTAGGCCCTTACTCCATCAAGTTTTTCACTCATCAGCCAACCTGTGACCTCAACTTGTTTGGTGTAGACCTCCGGCAACATAAGTTGCCCGGCATGGGCCGGGGCTGTTACCAAGACAGCCAGGCACAATAACCACCTGATACTTTTAATCGGTAAGAGGGTTGGTGTTCCTGGCCATCTCATATATTCAATGAACCCCTTGATCGTTCCCACGCTAGAGCGTGAGAACGATCCACGATCAACAATCAAAAGAACAGCTGGTTAAGGGAGGGGTGCGCCGTGCGCACCGCAAGCTCAAAGCCCGGTGTTGCGGGCACTACCAAAAGGACATGGAGAACGGATTCGGGCCGTGGATGTTCAGCAGCCCACCGGCTCGGTGGGCAGGGGAGCGCGCAGGACATCGAGTACCGGCCGGCCGCCGTGAGCGCGCAGGAACGCCAGAGGTTTTTCTCGTGTCCACGTTCAGGTAGTCAAGGACGATGTGGTTGCGCATGCCGATCACCGCGTTCCAGGCGGGCAGGGGATCGGGATGAATGCGGCGGCGGAACAGGTGGGGTGAATGATTTAAGGACCGCCAAGCGGCCCGCGGCAGACTTGGTGCTGCTGTTCCTTTTGTCCATGCGCCGACCAACGGTCAATGGAAAGCGGGGTTCCGCGCGCAACCCGTCCCGATAAACCAGCAAGGCTGGATGAAAAAAAGCGGGAGGACAGGTGCGCAGCAACCGGCCCAAGCCTTACGAGCGAGTCGCCTTTTGATCGTTCCAACGCTCTAGCATGGGAACGATCAAGGTCTTTCCGGTTGGGGCGGCTCGGTTTTTCCACCCGCAGGCTTCCCGTCCTTCCTCGCATCTCCCTTCTTCATCTCCACCAACTTCGAGGTGGAATACACCCGCCCCTCTGCCTGCAGGAAAAATTCCCCGCCATACGGGTCTGCAGGAATGGCCAAAATAACCCGGCGGTGCACCAGATCCTCCAGCCGCTCAGGCAGTCGGCCGAACCGCTGTTTGTAGTCCCTCGCCTTTTCTTCGAGAAAGGCGATGCGTTTGAGCGCATCGATCCGTTTTTCCAGAAATTGCCGGGTGGTCGGTGACGAGGTTTTGGCGAGGATGTCTTCCAGAAACAGCGCGCCGGTCAGGGTGTTACCGGCGTACAGGTCCATGCGCGCCGCCAGGGTGGCGTAGTATTCCGGTGCGCCCGGCTTTTCCGAGGCCAGCTTGATGTAGCGGGCCGCA
>JAVEYP010000192.1:0-4878 GCA_034003445.1 Desulfobulbus sp. | reverse complement strand
CATTCGTCCGGATGGGTGAAGTGCAGGCTCATCATCAGCGGGTGATGGCGGCGGAGCATGCCCACCAGCGCGGGCGTGACCCGCTGGGGCAGCACCGCCGGCACCTTGGTGCCGATGCGGATGATCTCAATGTGGGGGATCATCCGCAGCCGGGTGAGCACCCGGTCGAGCTGGTCGTCGGCGAGCAGCAGCGGGTCGCCGCCGGACAGGAGCACGTCGCGGATGGCCGGCCGGGCGGCGATGTAGGCGAGCGCCTGCTCCAGCCGCTCACCGGACGGGCGCAGGGCGTCGTGGCCCACCAGGCGCGAGCGGGTGCAGTAGCGGCAGTAAGTCGAGCAGCAGTCGGCAAGCAGCAGCAGCACCCGGTCGGGATAGCGGTGCACCAGGCCCGGCCGAGTTGTCCGGGTCGAGCAGGCTCAGGTAATAGGGCGTGATCGAAAGCGGCAGGCCGTTGCCTGTGCCCGCAGCCTTTTCCTCGTCGGAAAGGTGGAGCATGGCGGCCAGCCGGTCGATGTTGAGGACCCGGTTGGCCAGCTGCCAGTGCCAGTCGTTCCAGAGCCGGGCGGGGATGTCGGGGAAGTGTCGTTTGCGGAAGCTTTGTGCGGCCCGGGCGCGATGTCTGGCCCGGGGCGTGGGCAGGCGGACCACGGACGCGGTCGCGCCCGAGGGGCGCCGGCACCGGGAGGTGCGGGCGTGACTGGGGTCAGGGGGCTCGTCGTCCCCCTCATCGAAGGCCGGGGCTGGTACGATGTCCAGCTGGTCGGACGGCATGGTGCTGTTCTGCATGGCGGATCCTTGCGGGTGGGAGAGGCCGGACGCGGTCGCGCCCGGACACCGACGACCGGACAGCCCGGCCACCGATTAGTTCAGTGGCGCGAATATAGGGCTTTTGCGCTGAAACGCAATGGAAAAGAAGACCCGCGTGTGAATTAAAAAATATATTTATTACAATAAGTTATAATGTTTTCGGGGCGACTTGCTGGTCCGCGGCGGCAGTGGTGCCGACGGGGCAGGCCCGGAAACGGTTTTTGGGTCCCCGGTCACCGTCAGGCCGGGTCGCTGCGCCGCCGGAAAGCGGGACCCGAAAGGGCGGAGCAGGGGCGTCCGCGCCCCTGCTCCGCCGGAAAAAGAGACGGGCGGAGCCGAAGGGTGGGACTTTTTCCGGCCGGTACAGTATAGAAACGGGTTGTCGCGCCGCGCGTCGGGCCCGGTGCAGGCCGGAAGGAGTGCGGTCGCCCGGGAGGGACAACGCCGATCAGCAAAGGAGAGGGCATGACCGAGATCACCCGCTACGTCAAGGGGCAGGACCCGGACCGGGACGCCTGGCTGACCAATTTCTTCACCGAGAACCATCTCGCCCACGAAACCTTTCCAGATGCAGTGGCATCGCCGGAGCAGCTCAAGTTTATTGTCCACCTCGAAGAGGGCGACATCTACTACCCCTGCTCGGACAAACTGTTTGCCGCCATCATCGAAAAGCGTGCCGATACCATGCTCACCTCGGCCTACATCGGCATTTGGACCCGGCTGGAGAAGCTGGTCAGCGAAGTGGTTACCGACTCGTACAACCAGCGCTACCTGCTCAGCCTGCTGACCATTAAGTACAACCACGAGACCTCACACAAGGTGCAACTCCCCGGCCGCATCGAAAAGCGGCTGCTCGGTATCTTCACCACCATTAGCGAGATCGACCGGCCACTGGCCATTGAGCGGGAGCAGGAAAACAAGCGGGTGGCGGCCTTCCTCAAGTCCGCAAACTTTGAGCAGTGCTTCAACTCGCCCGAGGGGCTGGAGATCACCGTTGACACCACCCTCACCGACATCGACCTGCAACTGCACCTGCTGCGCTTAAAAAGGTTGTTGCTGCTCAGCTCCCTGCGACCCATTTGGCGGCAGGACCAGCCGCCGGACCTGCATACTATCTGCGGGGTGATGAACGCGCCCCTGGACACCACGGAGTGGGCGTGGCTGCGCAACTGGTTGCACGATGCCATTGCCGGCCGGCGGCGGCCCTGCATCCTCTGGGTGGGTGGCCGTTCGGGCGAGATCGTCTTCGACCTGGCGATCCTGCGCATCTTTATGAAGATCGGCATCAAGGTGATCCTCGCGGTCAAGCAAAGCTTCTACTACCACCGTGTTTCCTTTGTCGACTTGCTCGAAGACCCGACCCTGGTCGAACTGCTCGAGGACGCGGACCTGGTCGGTGACCCGAAGATCAGCAAGAACCAATTGCTCGCCTACCTGGACAAGGACAATCGAATGCTGGTCATCTCCGACGGGACTCGCGAACCGTTTAACCCATTGCTTACCTCGGTCACCTACGCCAGAGCCTTCAAAGAGGCGGACCTGGTAGTCTATCGCAACCCTGGCGGCAGGGAGAACATCAACAACCATTTTCAGTTCACCCGTGACATCATCTCCATCATCCCGGGTGATGACGGCGAACTCGATATCTTTCTCAAGCCGCGCCACCCGCGCGCCATCCGCTTTTCGCGGGCGGAACTCAGGCGCAAGGCCGAGAAGCTGATCGACATGGTCAAGCGCGAAAAAGCTGTGGGCAAGACCATCATGTTTTACTCGGCCATTGTCGGCTCCATTCCCGGCCAGATGAAGACCGCCAAGGAGGTGCTCAATGTGTTCATCGATCACCTGCGCGCCTCGCTGCACGACGCGGTCATCATCAACCCCGGCGAGCATTTTCTTGAGGGCATGGACGCCGATGACATCATGTACATGTGGGAGATCTTCCAGCGCTCCGGAAACATCGACATCTGGCGGTTCCAGACCGTGGATGACATTGATAAGTCGTTCCAGCTGATGGGCAAAAAAGTACCACCAGAGTGGACCGGCAAGGACGCCACCTATTCCACCGGCTGCACCAAGGAGATGGAGATCGCCATGCAGCTCCAGAATCAGTACCCGGAGATGCAACTCATTGGCCCGCCCTATGAAAAATTCCAGCGCCGCAAGGAGTACGGCGTGGGCAAACTCTATGATCGGACCTTGGCCGGCAGTGAGTGAGGAGCAGCGAGCCGGTTTTTTCACAGCCTTTTCAACACAGGAAAAAATGATGTTCAAGAACCAGCCCGTCGCTTTTCTGGACGCTACCTACCGTAAAATCTATCCCCAGGACTTTGATTTCCGTCGCCAAGCCGAGGAGCGGCTCAACCAACTGACCATGCCCCACTGGGCCTTGGGCGACCTGATGGACCTGGCCATCGACCTGGCAGGGATAACCCGCTCAATGCATCCGCCAGTTGCTCGCAAGTGCTTGGTGGTCATGGTCGGTGACCACGGGGTCACGGCCGAGGGCGTGAGTTGCTATCCCGCCGAGGTCACAACCCAGATGGTGCATAACATCGTCTGCGGCGGAGCCGGTATTAATGCCCTGGCGCGGCAGGCCGGGGCAGAGGTGCGGGTGGTGGATATGGGCGCGGTGGATGATTTTGCCGACCTGGTTCGTGAGGGCAAGGTGATGGCCAAGAAGATCGGCCGCGGTACGGCAAACATGGTCTACGGGCCGGCCATGACGCGGACGCACGCGGTCATGGCGGTGGAAGCGGGCATTGAGGTGGCCAATATGCTGGCACCGGAGGTGGATCTGTTCGGCACCGGCGAGATGGGCATCGGCAACACCACCCCGAGTACGGCTATCGCCGCGGTGCTCACTGGCCGCAAGGTGGCCGAGGTGACCGGTCGCGGAACGGGCATCGACGACGACCAACTGCGTCACAAGATCGCTGTGGTTGAGCGAGCCATTGCCCGCAACCGGCCCGACCCCAAGGACGGCCTGGACGTGCTCGCCAAGGTGGGTGGGTTCGAGATCGCCGGCATTGCCGGCCTGATCCTCGGCGCTGCCGCCAACCGCAAGCCGGTGCTGGTCGACGGTTTTATCTCCACGGCCGGGGCTATGGTCGCCTGTGTACTCGAACCGTTTATCCGCGACTACATCATCTGCGCTCATCAGTCGGTTGAACCCGGCCACGGCGCTCTGCTCGACAAGCTGGGCCGCAAGCCGCTGCTTGACCTCAATCTGCGGCTGGGGGAGGGGACCGGCGCAGCGCTCGCCATGAACGTGGTCGAGGCGTCGGTGCGCGTCCTCACCGAGGTCGCCACCTTTGGTGAGGCCGGGGTGAGCGGTGTCGATGATCGCTGATCGCCGGCGATGGTTGGCGACCGGAATTTGTACAAAAAATTGAACTTTCCGAGGGCCGCCACTTGACACCAGTCCTGCTGCATTGTATCAAAATGGGTAAGAATGGCTTTTATGGAAGGATCCGATCCTCTAAAGGAGAAAGATTGTGCATTATCTGATTTTTGCGATCTGTTTGACAATCCTGGCAACATTCGCCTCGCCCGCCCGTGCCAAGGGCGCCCAAGTCGCCTCTGCCGACGTGGCGGCCGAGAGCGTGGTCTCTCAGCACCTGAGTGCTGAGGAAAAACGATGGCTTAAGACCTTCTATGAAGGCAACCTGCTGGCTGACGGCTGGCATGAGATTACCACCTACCTGCTGTCCAGGACGCCGGAGGAAGAGCGGCTGGATCAGCGTGTGGCGCTCGACAATCTGGGCCGGAAAATCGTCCTTGAGTGGGTCCGACCGAACCACGTGCGCAAGGTGGACACAGACATGCTCCGTGATTGGGGCGGCGTGCTCAAGAAAACCGCTAAACAGAACCCGCAGCAACTCGCGCAGGTCATCGCCACCATTGATCAGGAGCTTGAGGCCGTCCTCGACTGATCCAGGGCGTCGGCCGCGCCACTTTCCTTCCGTTCTTTTTTCCCCTCGACCCGGCAAAGCAATTCCCCCCGGTGGAACAACACCTCCACCGCTTCACCCAGCCGTACCTGCGCTTCATCGCTCACTATCTCGTAGCCCG
>JAVEYP010000191.1:0-4888 GCA_034003445.1 Desulfobulbus sp. | reverse complement strand
AGGAGCAAGACGCCAATGTCGCCGTAGCGTGCGGCTGGAACAGGATGCGGGAGATCACAATCTCCCAAAATTGCCAGTGCGAGACTGGTTTGCACCAGTCTGAGCTAAAGCGTCACGGATTCAGGTCAGAGATAGATTTTTCCCTTGATTACCCAGCCAGACGAGGGGAATTCTAGGAAACGTGAAATTATTTTACGGCTGCGAAGATACCTTCGACTATTGGGTTGAAGATTTCTCTAGTTTTGAGAAGCGTGGCAAGGGCGTGATGAAGTGGTTCCATCATTTTTTCATAATCATTATTTTCATAAACGGTGCCAAGCTGGATGTTGTTCAACACATTACAGGCAAAAACAATGAAAACTCACTATAATTTGTCTTTTTGAATCCAAAATTATTCGATGTCATTAATAATATTCTTTTTAGTTAATATGATTTTTTATAAAGGTTTTTTTACTCTATCCCCTTCTGAAAACCAAAATCCTAATCGGGGCTGCCCATAACCCCATAAATCATCAGGATTATATGAATAAGTATCGTCATTCTAGTGGATAAATTAAAACGTAGCTAGATGTAATTGATCTTCTTCAGAGAAAAAACATTCTTTTGGTGACATCCATTTATTCTCTTCCTTGTGATACCATTCGGCGTATCCTTGCTACTTGTTTTCTGTGGTTTTATTATTTATGATTTCTTGGATTGGCTCAAAAAAATCCACTTTGATCTGCTGTTCTAGCAAAAGTTCTGCTTCATTAAACATGATGAGATTGTTGAGTATCAATGCACCAGACTTGCGGGGATTAGTTGTTTCCATTGTCATCTTATCCTGTCAGAACTGTTTGATGTGATCAAAAAATGTCTGCTCTAGCAGTACGACAAGTGCTGTTTCGGGATGGTGTTGGTTTGAAGGCATTCACGATGTTGCCGAAGTGCTGCTTGCAGCAGCGCGGCGGTTTCTTTCCACGAAATGGGGATGGGGATAATTTGTTCGGGAGAGCGGCCTCCACCGGCTGGGTTTGTCTGCCCGGAAACCGGAGGCCGGCCCTGTGGGGTCAAAAAAATAAATCCGCACCGGCGAACCCCATTTCGTCTTGCTGCGAGAGCGATATCGCAGTACCGCTGTAGCTGTTTTTCTCCTTCAGGAGCGTATATTTTTACCTCGATGATCAGGTAAAAACTGCGGTCTTTGATCTCGATGTCAACCCTGTTGCTCCGGTCCCCGTCAGGATGGCTTTCCACCCGCACGCGGCAGGAAGAACTGACCCGACAGTCCCAGCCGAGGTGTTCCAGCACGGTTGTGTTGCGCACTTCATTGTGCTTCAACGAGGCAGCCGACCAAGGGTCACAGAAGAAACCGGCGTGCTTTGCGTAAGGGAGCAGAGGTCCTAGGCCGGCAAAGAAGGTCTGGAGTCTGACGATATAGAGGGAATCCCGAGCCTTGGGTTTTTGCGCTGATTGCACCGTGGCCGCTGGCAGGGCTGCTTTCAATTCATCGAAGAAGTCCGGCAGTTTGTCTTCGAGCGGAGTGCATCGCGAGTAGGCGCGCCACTGGTCGAAGAAAAACGGTAATCCCTGACAGAGATCAAACGTCTGTTGCACGGCACACCTCCGTGGTTGTGGACCTTTATGCTTCCAAGGTCCTTTTCAATGCCTCGACGATCTTACGCCGCAGGGTATTATGCTCCAGCAGCACCATGCCTAAACCCTGCGAAAGAATCAACCGGCACAGTTGCCGACTTTTCGTGGCTGTGGCGGTGACTCGTAAGGAATCGCATCTCTGGTGCCCGCTGCTGCCTGATGGATGCAGACCAATTTCCCGGGCCACGACCTGTGGCCCTGAGGGGGTGCGGGGTTGCCTTGCAGCAGAGCCGGCACTATTGTATACGAATAAGACCGACGTCCAGATGAGCTGGACACCGGTTTCCGGAAGATATCGCTTCGGATCAACGCATTGTGCCCCGCAGGAACTGCGGGAGTACCAGGAGGTACGCATTATGCCTAGAGGAGACGGAACAGGTCCCACTGGTCAGGGACCAGGAACAGGAAAAGGTCAAGGTGGCGCTGGTCAGGGCCAGGGCGGTGGTAGAGGACAGGGCGGCGCCGGTCAGGGTCAAGGCCGAGGTCAGGGTGGCGGCGTGGGGCCGGGCGGTGAGTGCGTGTGCCTGGCCTGCAACGAACGAGCGCCCCATAGTGCGGGAACCCCCTGTTCTGATCAGCAATGCCCCAAATGCGGTAAAGCTATGACCCGCGCCTAGTGCGCCAACCAATATCGGAGTGGCATAGGACGGTGAGCCAGACAGCGCACAGCCCCCGGTTGTTTGGTTTAAGATTGTTCACCTGGTAGCCATCCCGGGATTTCAGAAAAGCGTTTGCCGCTTCGTTTTGTCAGGGGTGAACAGGGTGTTTTCTCCAGGAATAGGACCACCGGCAGAGACAGCGTAGCATCTGCCGGGTTCTATGGTTCCCCGAGCACCAGATTGGTAGGCTGGTTCGGACCCCTTGACTCTTCGCAGAAAGATTAGACCTGATGACTCGCCCCTTTTCTCTCCTCGGAAAAAAAAGGGGCTTTTTTTTGACTTGCCGGCCGGAGGATGGAGGGTACAGTGACCCGGGTGATGGCCGATTGACGGACAGCGGAATGTTGTTGTGGACAGGGGAGGGGAAATGGCGCGCGAGAGGGTGCTGGGCGTTGACCTGCTGCGCGGAGTAGCCGTGGTGGCCATGATCGGGGTGCACACGATCAATGGTCTGCTCGACCCGTCGCGCCAGCAGGGATTGCTGTATGCAGTGGCTCATTTTGCGGCCGGTCTGGTGGCCCCCGCTTTTCTCTTTGTCGCGGGCTTCACCTTTATGCTGGCCGTCGAACCGCTCCTCTTGGCCAGGCAGGTTGCCCGGCCGTCGCTTGGCAAGCCGCTCCGCCGCATCGGTTTGATCTGGTTGGTCGGCTACCTTCTCCACCTGCCCGCCTATACGCTGAGCGACTGGCGGGCGCCGTTGACTGAATTCCAGTGGCAGCAGTTTGTCGGCGTGGACGTGCTTCACTGCATAGGGAGTGGTCTGCTGCTGCTCCTGCTGCTGCGCTTGGTGGCCCGGAGCGGCCGCATCCTGCTTTTGGCCGTGGTACTGGCCGGAAGCGCGGCTGTGCTCTTAGCCGGGCCAGTGTGGCGCGCCGACCTTGTTGCTCAGCTACCGTTGTGGCTGTCCGGCTACCTGGCACCCACCGGCGCCACGCTCTTCCCCTTGTTTCCCTGGTTTGGTTTCCTTGCTGCCGGCGCGGCCCTGTCGCTGCTCTGGGGCCAAGCCCGGGCCGCGGGGCGGGAGCAGCAGTTCCAAGGCACGGTCTTGCGCAACGGGCTGGTTCTCGCTTTGTCGGGCCTGGTGCTGCTCGTGCTCCTGCGCGATTATTTGTACCTGATCGTGGACGAGCGGCCCTTGCCGCTGTTTTTTCTCTGCCGGCTGGGGTTCGTGCTCGTGCTCTTTGTTGGGAGCCTGCACCTTTGTCAAGGGCGCGCCGCGCTCCTCCCGCTCCTCGCCTGGCCAGCCCGCACGTCTCTTCTTATCTATGTCCTGCACCTCAAAATGCTCTACTACCCCCTGCCTGGGGGGCAGGCGCTGGTCGAATTGATCGGTCCGCGGCTCGGGTACCTTGGCTGCCTGGGCGCGGCCTTGGCACTCTTCCTGGTGACCCTCCTCCCGGTTGTGCTTTGGTACCGATTCAAATCGCTCCAACCCCAGGTCGGACCGCAAGTGGTGTAGCCGCACAGTGGCGGTGCCTGCTCCTCTTCCTGTTCGCCCGCATTTCGAGACCTGGTCGTGCCTGTGGGTTTCCTCCCCCAGCCATGCTATAGTCACCGCATTCGCGGCCCACGGCCGTCCTCGTCACCCACGCATCCCCAAAGGAGGTCCCTATGCCCCTGTTGCCGGCTTACGAACAGGAAACCCGACCCAACCCAGACGCCGCCGTCGTCTGGCTGCACGGCCTCGGTGCCGACGGCCATGACTTTGCGCCCATCGTACCGGAGCTGCACCTGCCCGAAGAGCTGGGCATCCGGTTTATCTTCCCGCACGCGCCCTCCCAGCCGGTGACAGTGAACAATGGGTACGTCATGCCGGCGTGGTTTGATATTATCGCGATGGGCCTGGACCGAGAGGTCGACACGGAACAGCTGCTCGTCTCGGCCGAAGCGATCAGCCGCTACATCGACCGTGAAGTGGAGCGCGGTATCGACAGCCGACGCATTATCCTGGCCGGCTTTTCGCAGGGCGGGGCCGTGGCCTACCAGGTCTGCCTCAGCCACCACCGGCCGCTGGGCGGGCTCATCGCTATGTCCACCTACCTGGCTACCATTGACACAATCAGCCTGAACGAGGCCAATTCTGGCTTGCCTATTGAGGTGCAGCACGGCCTCAACGACCAGGTAGTGCCAACGGCGTTCGGTATCCGCGCTGCTGAGTTCCTCAAAGACCGCGGCTACGTGGTGCAGGTTCGCAGCTACCCCATGGAGCACGCGGTCTGCTCGGAGCAAATCGGTCATATTAGCGAGGCCCTGCAACGGTTCCTTGGCCTGTAGGCCCAGCCGGGAGATGCGCAGGCACCGTTCTCAAGGTGGAGCGGAGGGAGCCGGTGCGCAGCAGAGAGAGCGCACGATCTGATTGATTAGCCGGTGAGCAGTCCTGGGTTACCCTGAAAATAATTTCAGATCTGACATCGTCAGCGGAGCGAAAAAACGGTCGGCTGCCGCGACCGACCGCAGGTTGCGGACGGTCGACGCGTTGGGGAGAGGGAGTGATGCTGAGAACCGACTGGAGTCAGGGCGCGACTGGCGTCTCCTGAGGTCGTTTGTAGTCGAAATCGCCCAGCGGCCGCTGGAAGGTATAGGAGGCCGGGGTG
>JAVEYP010000190.1:0-4891 GCA_034003445.1 Desulfobulbus sp. | reverse complement strand
GCGCGGATCTGAACTTTAACTACCTGGCACCGCGCGCCCGGAGCAAGGCCACGGCCGGTATCGATGGCACCATTGTCGCCCGCGACGGCGTGCTCAACAGCGTCTTTGTCGAGGCCGGTGCGCAGCTGAATGGCGATATCATTATCATCGACGATCCCAAGGGCGACACGACGATCATCACCACATAACCGACACGACGGAGAACGAGCCCCATGGGTGTGAACAAACAAACGCCGGTCTGGAGATCCCGGGCGCACCTCCTGCTGATCCCCCTGGTCACCCTGTGCCTGGCCTCCTGTGCGAAAATTGACCCCCGCCAGGTGGACGTGGACCTGCCCGTGGACCTACCGGAGATCAAGGCGACCAGCTTTGACAAGTCGCTGGGCAATCTTGGCCGGATGAGCCAGGTGGTATGGCAAGCGCGCCTTTATCCAGGGCAAGGACATCACCGACATGGCCGGGCTCTCGCAGTACGGCTTTGGTGAAATCCCGCGGGACATCACTGAGATGACCAAGAGTGCGCTCAACGCCATCGGCGGCAACGTGGTCTACATCCCCTATAATCCGGTGTTCATCAAGAACCAGGTGGTGACCGGGTATTCCAATTTCCAGGGTAAGCTCATCCCGGACATTGTTCTCTCAGGCGGTATCACCGAGTTCGACTGCGGCCTGTCCACGCGAAGCAGCAACACCGATTTCGGCGTGATCACCCGACCGTTCAACGTCAACGAGTCCTGGGTGCCCGGCGACACCATCTCCGTGGACTTTGGCTACGGTGACAAGGACAGCGTGGCCCGCACGTGTACAAGGCCCTGGCGGAAAAGGAGCTCGGCTTCACCATCTTTGGGCCAAGTTTCGGCCTCAAGGGCACGGTCAAGAAGGTGCAGGGGCGGCACGCAGCCATCCGCTTGCTCGTGCAGACGAGCGTGCTGCAGATCGTTGACAAGTATCTCTACCTTCCCTACTGGAAGCTTGCACCGGGAATGAAGCTGGACCAGATGGTGCTCGACCGCATCCGGCAGGACTATCGCAACCTGAGCGACCAGGACAAGATCGCCGAAATCCAGACCTGCCTGTACCTCAAGGGGTACACGATCTCAGTGGATGGCCGCATGGACGCACGCACGCGTGAGGTCTTGTCCAGGTTCAAACCGGGCTGGGACTCATCCCACGGCGTGCAAGACCCGGAATTCTACGTGGAGCTGTGGAGTTCCCTGGCCGACAACCTTGAGCAGAACGCCCACCGCCGCGAACTCCTTGCTCGCCATATTTCCTCTGCCAGTCCGGTGGAACGGATGGCCTCGGCGCCAGCCAAGGCCAAGGTCGGCGACAGCAAGGTGGCCAAGCGCAGGCCGGCCGCCGAGGCCGCACCCAAAGTTGCCCCGGCAAAGAAACCCGCTTCCACCGGTCCGGTTGAGGTGGCCGGCTCCACTGCGCCCGGGGAGGCCGCCTGCTCGAACAAGAAGTGGAGCAACTGGGCACCTACCTCCAACTGGCTGAGGCGCTGTTCGCTCTACTCGCCCTGTGTGTTGCGCTCCCGCCTGCCGCGGCTGCCACTGCGGGCGGGCAGGGCTACGGCCTGAAAATTTTTCGCGTCGAGTCGGCCCTCTATCCCTTTGTTCACCTGTACTTGCGCACCTTCGACCAGGACATGTTACCGCTGGTCAACCTGAACGTGCTCAACATCGGCGTGATGGTGGAAGGCCGGGCCTATGACCCGAGGAAGAAACAGTACATGATCCAGCCGATCCTCAACCGGGAGGAGGCGACCCGCTCGGTCCTCGTCCTCGACACTGGCAAGGCGATCAAAGCCGCCGACTTTGAGACCATGGTCCGGGCTGCGGCCCGCTTTATCGACGCCAAGCGGCCGCAGGACCCGGTGACCCTGCTCGCCCTGGACAACAGTCCCGAGGGCTACTCGTTGCTCTCCAACTTCGAACGCGACCCGCCACCCTGAGCCGCCGTCTGGCAGATCTCCAGCCCCGAGCCGACAAGGTTCGCCTCTATGACGGCGTTGCCTCGGCCATGCAGATGGCGGCCGGCGCGGTCAGCAGTGGCAGCTCATCAAGCGATGTAAACTACACGGTGTCCACCTCCATCGTGGTCCTGTCCAACGGCCGGGACGACGACAGTGCCATCAGCCGCTCCGACCTGATGACGCGCATCTCTGGCCTGAAGATCCCGGTGCCGATCTGCACCCTCTGCTTCGCCGGCGGCGAGGACCGGGACCAGCGTAACCTGCAGGCCCTGGCCAAGAACTCGTTTGGCAAGCACTACCGCATTGGCGCCGACTACGGCACGATTACCCGCAACATTGAGGAGATCCAAACGATCATGCAGAACGACTATGTGCTCACCTTCCGGGCCTACATCCCGGCGGACGGCGGTCGACACCACGTCAAGATCGGCGTCGAGTATCCCACTGGCAGCGGCATCATGTACTACGACTCCTCGACCTTTGAGGCGCTTGAGCCGCCAACCTTTCCGGGGATTATCGAGGCCCAGCAAAAGATCGACAAGGCGATTCCGGCCATTCGGGAGGACGAGCTCTACCTGAAGAACCCCTTCGCGCCCGGCTCGGCCGCACCGCCGGCCGGCAAGTGACGACGAGCGGCCAACCATTGGCCGCATGGGCTGCCCCGCCTCTTCTGTCCAGCGTCTCGTCCGGTCCGGGGCTGGATGTTGGGCCCTGCCCATCCGCCACGGGTATGGATCCCCCTTTTCTGTCTCGGCCCGGGCGGACGCCCGGCTGGTTTCGCTGACCGCCGGCTTTGCCTACCGGATCTACCGGCTCCAGCCGGCCGGCCTGCGCATCGGCCGTGACGGTGGCCAGTGTGACCTGGTCGCTCCCGGCCCTACCGTTTCCCGTTGCCATGCCTGTGTCCGTGCCCACGGGGCGGACACCTGGCGTATCGAGGATCTGGACTCCACCAACGGCGTATTCGTCAACGACCGACGTATCGACGGCGCGGCCACCCTGGAGGATGGCCACGTCATCGGCCGGGCTGGCGGCTGCGACATCCCCATGCCCTTTGAGCCGACCGTCAGCAGCCGTCATGCTGTCCTGCGCGTGCAGGGGGGCGTGCTGTGCATTGCCGACAACGCCAGCCTGGAACGGGACCTGGATCAACGGCCGCGCCATCCGCGAGCGCGTGCTCGCCCCTGCTGACACTGTCACCGTGGGCCCCTGTCGTTTCCGCTTTGTCTTGGACGAGACCGGCACCCTGCGCGTGCTGCAACCCGGCAACGGCCAAGGCGTCTGTCTGGTCGCCGGCCTGCGCGCCTGGCTCGTGCTCTCGAGCCGTCACCTGCAGATCCGCTGCAGCGCGCCGAAACGGCTGCTCCTCTTCCTGCTCATCCCGGCGGTGCTCGCCCTGGTCAGCCTGTCCCAGCCGATTAAAGGACCGCCGGTCAATGCCACGGTCCGAGCCGTGCAGGAAGAACTGCGGGCAAGCGTGGCCCGTGGCGGTCCGGCGCTCGAGAGTCAGCTGAAAACTCTGCTCTCACCGGCTGGCTCCTACGACCACCGCTCCGCTGCGGACCTGCTCTTTGCGTTGCGATACGAGGGGCCGGCGCGCCTACCCGTGCCGCTCAGCGTGCTTCTCATGCTGGTGATGACCGCGGTCTTCTCCGGCACCCTCATCGCCTGTCTGGAGATCTGCGGAGAGCGGCCGATCTACCGGCGAGAGCGGTTGTCTCACCTCGCCATCGTCCCCTACCTTGCCTCCAAATTGCCCTTCTGCCTGGCCATGAGCGGCCTGCAATGCCTGCTCTTCCTCGTTCTTTGCTGGACAAACCCGGTCCTGCGGCAGATTGCCTTCCTGCCTGTTTTGTTGACCATGGTGCTTCTTGCCTGGAGTTCGGTGGCCATCGGCCTGTGCCTGAGCGCTGCCGACCCAGCGGACGGACGTTTCTCGGTGCTGCTTGTCATCGCTGCCGTGCTGCCGCAGCTGATCCTTTCCGGTGGCCTCGGCCCGGACTTCTACGCCGGCATGCATCCTGCGGTCCGTGTGGTCGCTGACCTGCTGCCGGCCCGTCATGGGCTGGAGATGGTCAGTACCGCCCTGTTCGCCGGTTTGAGCGGTGAGGGCATCCGCTGGATCCCGGGATTTGTCCGCGAGGTGATTGGTTTTGACTTCGGTAGGGTCGTTTATTATACTGGTATTCGTGCCCTTTTCGCCCAATCCCTCCTCTGGATCGCCCTTTGTGCATGGTTCCTCAAACGCCAGGATACCCGCGGCCCGGGGACGCCGGTCTACATGGGGCCGGAGCGGATCGACCCGCAGACCTTCGGCCCCATCGGCCCGACCATCGATTTGTACGCAGTGGGCATCATCCTCTTCGAACTGCTGGCTGGCCGGCCCCCTTTTCAGGGCCCGATGACCGAGATCTTCACCGGCCACCTCATGCAGGCCCCGGACCTGGGCCTGCTGCCGCTGGGCCTGACAGCTGTGGTGGGTAAGGCCCTGGCCAAGCCAAGCAGCGACCGCTACCCGGATGCCGTCGCCTTTCTCGCCGCCCTTGAGGCTGTCGGCCGGAAGTTGGTCGCCGAGCCGGTTGTCGGCGAAGACGTTACCCTGCTTGCCACGGGTCTGCTGCCGCAGGTCAAGACCGAGGGGCCGGCGGACCCTTCTTGACCCGGCCGCTGCGTCTCGCCTGGCCTTCCGGCGCCGCCATTGGCTGGCCCTCGCTGTGGTACTGCTGCTACTGGCCATGCTGGTCCTGCGCTTCCGCTGGCTCGGCCAGCCGGCCGCGCTGATTGTTGACCCGTAAACAATTGCCCCGGTCACCGTTGAAGCTTTCGTCGTCTCCGACGACGGTTCAGATGCCAGCCGTCGAAACGGTGCCGGACCGGAACATGTCCGCCCTGCAGGCGTTGGAAAGTGCCCGC
>JAVEYP010000189.1:0-4915 GCA_034003445.1 Desulfobulbus sp. | reverse complement strand
GTCCCGTGTGCACCGGGTCAAAGGTGCCACCGAACAGGCCGATCTGCTGGGGAGGAGCGGAGGCGGCCACAGCGTCAGGCGCGGATCTCCCCTGCGCCGAAGACAATGAATTTGCGCGTGGTCAACTCCTTCAGCCCCATCGGCCCGTAGGCGTGCATTTTGGTGGTGGAAATGCCGATTTCCGCCCCCAGACCAAACTGGCCACCGTCGTTGAAACGGGTCGAGGCGTTGATCATCACTGCCGAGGCATCGACCTCGCGCAGGAAGCGCTGGCTGCGCGCATAGGAACCGGTGATGATGATCTCGGTATGACGCGAGCCGTAGCGATCGATGTAGTCCATGGCCTCGTCCAGGTTGGCCACCACCCGGACGACCATTGCCAAGTCGAGAAATTCCCTGCCCCAGTCGCCCTCCGCGGCGGGTTCGATGCCTTCGGCGAGCAGACGGCTGTTCGGGCAGCCGAACAGGTGCACCCCCTCCTTGCGGAGCGCCGCAACGACCTGCGGCAGAAACTCGCCGGCGATGGCACGGTGCACCAGCAGCCCCTCCAAGGCGTTGCAAACCCCAGGTCGCTGCACCTTGGCGTTGAGGATGATACGCGCCGCCATAGCGAAATCGGCGCCCTCGTCCACGTAGGCATGGCAAACGCCCTTGTAGTGCTTGAGCACTGGAATGCGGGATTTTTCGGTGACCGCACGGATCAGCCCCTCGCCGCCGCGGGGGATGACCAGGTCGATACTCTCCTCCTGCTGAAGGAGCACGTCGATCCCCTCGCGGTCGGTGAATGACAGCACCTGAACGATGGCCGGATCGACCTGGTGGCGGGCCAGCACCTCTTGCAGGACCTCGGCCAGGGCTAGGTTGGAGCGGATCGCCTCGGAGCCGCCGCGCAGGATAACCGCGTTGCCGGCCTTGAGGCAGAGGGCAGCGGCGTCGATGGTCACGTTGGGGCGGGCTTCGAAGATCATGCAGACCACGCCAAGCGGTACTCGCATACGACCCACGGTAATGCCGCTCGGTTGGCGGCTCATCTCGTCGATCTCGCCAATCGGGTCGTCCAGGGAAGCCACCTCGCGCAGACCGCGAACCATGTCGGCAATGCCCTGCCCTCCGATCTGCAGTCGGTTGCGCATGGCCGCGGTCATGCCGCGGGCATCCGCTGTTGCCAGGTCGTGTTCGTTCTCGGCAAGCAGGTACTCCTGCCGCGCCAGCAGTGCCTCGCCCACATCGAGAAGGATCCGGTTCTTCAACGAGGTTGGCATGGCCCCAATAACCCGGGCCGCTCCCCTGGCCTTACGGGCCATGTCGAGGATGATCGATTCTATCTGTGCGCGTTCCATGTCCTCTCCTGCTAGGTGGTTGTCCGCTTGCGACGGCCGGCGCACCCGTACGCGGCCTGCAACGCTGCCGCTACTATGACGGCAACCGGTCCGGTTGTAAAGCGGTCGTTTATTCCTGCACGTCTCGGCCCATAATCACCAGGTTGTCGCGGTGAATGATCTCGTCGCTGTCTTTAAAGCCGAGGATGGCCTCGATCTCGACGGTCCGGTGGCCACGAATGCGCTCAATGTGGGCACTTGCGTAATTGCTCAGGCCAGCGGCGATCACGCGGCCGTCACCATCGAGGCAGTGCACCGACGCGCCGATGGCGAAGCTACCGCGCACCTCTGCCACTCCTGAGGGCAGCAGGCTGCGGCCTTCTTCGATCAGCGCCCGTCGGGCGCCGTCATCGACCACGAGGAAGCCCTGCGGCCGCAGCACGTAGGCGATCCAGTGCTTTCGGCGGTTGATACGTCCTTTGCCGGGTAGAAAAAAAGTGCCAATCAGCTCTCCGCTGAATAGCGCTTGGAGAATCTCCGGGTGCCGGCCCGGGCCGATGAAGGAACTGGCTCCACAGGCCGCGACCATGCGGGCAGCGCGAATTTTGGCCATCATCCCACCGGTACCCAGTTGGCTGACGGAATGCCCGGCCATACGCTCAATGTCCCGGGTGATGCTGGCCACCGTGTACACCGGACGGGCGTCCGTGTCCTCGGTGGGATGGCCGGTGTACAAGCAATCCACGTCGGTGAGGATGATGAACATGTCGGCGCCGATCATGTTGGCAATAAGCGCGCCGAGGGTGTCGTTGTCCGAGAAGCGCAACTCTTCTGCCGACACCGTGTCATTCTCGTTGATGATCGGCACTACCCCGAACTCGAACAGAGTCAGGATGGTGTTGCGCACGTTCAGGTAGCGGACGCGGTGGGAAAGGTCGGCATGGGTGAGAAGCACCTGGGCCACCGGCTGCTGCTGCTCGGTAAAGGCCTGCTCGTAGGCCTGCATGAGTAACCCCTGGCCTGTAGCGGCAAGTGCCTGCTTGAGTCGCAGTTCCTCGTGGGGCGTCTTGGTCACGCCCAAGCGACGGCGGCCCGCGGCCACTGCGCCGGAGGTTACCAGGATCACCTCGCGACCGGTGGCCTGAAGGAAGCTTACCTGCCGGGCGATGTTGGCGATGATGTCCGGCAGGAGGCCGTTTTCGCCGGTGAGCACGGCGCTGCCCACCTTGATCACCACCCGCTTGGCTTGGTCGAACAGGGTCTGGCGGTGGAACAGACCATCTTCCCTATTCACCTGAAAGGTCATCGCGCGCCTCCGCCCGCACCACTTCCATGACCTCGCCGATCCATTTCCTGAGCGGCTCCAGGCCGCGGCCGGTCTCGGCGGAGATGGCCAGAAGTTCGTGGCCCGTAGCAACGAACTCTGCCTTAATCTCGGCCAGCCGCTCCTCGTTGATCAAATCGATCTTGTTGAGCACGAGCAGATGGCGACGCTCGAGCAGTTCCCGATTGTAGGCGGCCAGTTCGTTGGACAGCACCCGGTAGTCGTCCAGCGGCTGGTCGCCCTCGCTGGAGGCATCGATAAGGTGCAGAAGGACAACAGTCCGTTCAATGTGGCGCAGGAACTGGTGGCCCAGGCCCACGCCCTGGTGCGCTCCCTCGATGAGCCCGGGGATGTCGGCGATGATGCAGGGGTCAGTGTCGGAAAACTGCAGCACCCCCAACTGGGGTTCCAGGGTGGTGAAGGGATAGGCGGCGATCTTCGGGTTGGCCGCGGACAGCCGCGAAAGCAGGGTGGACTTGCCGGCATTGGGCAAACCGATCAGCCCCACATCGGCGAGCAGTTTCAGCTCGATCACCAGCCAGCGCTCCTCGCCCGGCTGGCCCGGGGTCGCCTTGCGCGGCGCGCGGTTGGTGGAGGTGGCGAAGCGGGTATTGCCCAGTCCGCCGCGACCTCCCCCGGCCGCCAGCACGGTCTGTCCGGACACGGTCAGGTCGGCAAGCACGGCGCCACTCTCCGCGTCCTTGATAATCGAGCCGAGCGGCACACGGACAACGGAGTCCTTGCCGCCCCGGCCGTGCTTGTCACTCCCCTGGCCGCCGCTGCCGGAGTTCGCCTTGAAGTGGGAGCGATAGCGGAAATCGATAAGCGAGTGCAGATTGCGGTCAGCCACCAGCCAGACGTCCCCGCCCTTGCCGCCATCGCCGCCATTTGGCCCGCCCCTGGGCACGAATTTTTCCCGCCGGAAACTAACGCAGCCGTTGCCGCCGTCTCCGGCTTTCACAAAGAATCTGGCCTCGTCGACAAATCCCATAGGTTTCCACAAAAATACTCGCTGCCATGACAAAAAACCCGACATCAATGGCCATTGATGTCGGGTCGCCAACAAGGGGGTCGGCGGGCGGCACCGGGCCGCACGCCCGAAGGCATACGTCTTAATCGACGGGATAAACGGCCACCCGTTTGCGGTCTCTGCCGAATTTCTCGTACTGGACCGTGCCATCGATCTTGGCAAACAGGGTATAGTCTCGGCCGCAGCCAACGTTGGTTCCGGGGTGGATAACCGTGCCCAACTGGCGCACCAGGATGGAGCCGGCCCGGACGGTCTGCCCGCCGAACCGCTTGATGCCGCGCCGCTGGCCCGAACTGTCGCGGCCGTTACGCGAACTGCCGCCTGCTTTTTTGTGTGCCATGGTATATTCTCCGAATAAGCTGTTTTCTGGTTAGGCTGAAATCGTCTCGACCTTAAGGGCAGTGTACATTTGGCGATGGCCTTTCTTCACCTGGTATCCCTTACGACGTTTCTTCTTGAAGACGATGATTTTCTTATGCCGGCCCTGCTCGACAACCTTGGCGACAACCTTGGCACCCTCGACAAGGGGCTGGCCGATCTTCACGGTTTCTCCGTCAACCACCAGCAGGACGTCATCCAACTCCATGGTGTCGCCGACTTCACCCTGCAGCTTCTCGACGCGAAGCGTATCGCCAGCCTCAACCTGGTACTGTTTTCCGCCGGTCCGAATTATTGCATACATGCGAATCCTCCTCGCTCTCCTCAAATCTGATATCATAAAAAGATATTTTTTTACAGAACTCTTAATTTAACTCTATTACAAAACCACCTGTCAAGGTCAAATTCGTCCTTCGGCCAGTTACGGACCGGCCGACGCTAGCCCGTCCCGAGAAAGGATTCAGTAGAGTCGTCTGGTTTTGATCCGTGAACTGCGTTTGGCAAAGAGAATCGTTCCTGATGCGCATGCCTTTTCCTTGTCCCGCCACGGGAAAGAAGTTATTATATGCGATTATGGCCTGTACGACCGGACCCTGCGCCTGCTGGCGTAGCCCCGACCTTTATCATCACAGCACAAGGAGAACGAACATGCAGAAAATGGAATGCCCCTGCGGCTACATCTACGATCCTGCGGAAGGCGACGCGGACAACAATATCCACTCTGGCACCGCCTTTGCCGACCTGCCCGACGACTGGGTCTGCCCGAAGTGCGGCGCGGAAAAGGAATACTTCTTAGCCGTCGAATGAACCGCGACCGGGACGCCGTCATCCTTCGACTGCGTACCGCCCTCACCTGTTCTCTCC
>JAVEYP010000188.1:0-4916 GCA_034003445.1 Desulfobulbus sp. | reverse complement strand
TGATTATTTTTCCTCCGCTTTGTAAAAGCCCATAAAGGCTTCGATGAACAATTTGGCATCCTTCAAGGTTTCCGGGCCGTTAATGGATTTGACGACATGGGAGTACAAATCCTCGAAACTTGCGCTGACATGCCCTCGGCCCCTGGCGTAGCTGACCTTGGCGCAGAGCATCTTGATAAAGGGGGCGAGTTCCTTGTATCTCGCCGTCCGGTCCGCAACGCCGTGTTCAAAGACCTTGTCGTGCCACATCACCAGCTCGTCATAAAATTTTCTGAGCTGGGATGATTTGTTGTTTTTCTGATTGCCTCGCTGGTCTTTGCCGTCGTCAGCGATTTTTTTGGCGTTGTCTTTGGCGATGTCCGAAAACAACTCCACGGGTCGGTCAGCTTGTCCGAATTTGATGCGTGCGTCTGCCACAATGAGCCTCCTCTATCGTTTGCTGTAGAAGTAGTTGTAGAGCGGGATACGGAACCGGCCTTTCAGAGTGCCGATGCTCTCGCCAAATATTTTGGTCAGTTCAATCTGTACGCCCTGCCGTTCGCTTTTATCGATGCTTCGGTTGTCGTCGATGGAACGCCGGGTGCGGTAGGCAAAGCGGCTGAGCCACAACACGGATTCGATGTTGTTACGGTCGGCGGCCAGGTCGATGAGTTGCAGCAGCCCGTAGACGTAGCCGGTGGACAGTTGGTAACGCTCGGCGCACCGCCGCACCTCTGCTTCCAGGGCCGCGAGCTGGGGCCAATCCCTCCAGGGCACGGTTTCCCTGTAGAGACGGACCGCGTTCTTGGTTGGCCGGCCGCCTTGGCTGTACCCCTTGGCGGCCTCCAGGGCCTCTTCCGCCCGTTCCGCCAGGGTATGGACGGGATGCCTGGGCTTGGTCATGACCATGCCCGCGGAAAAATGGATCTCCGGGTTTTCTGCCACGTAGACCCGGAATTGTTCCACCACGGCGGCGGCCAGTTGCTGGGTGGAGCGCCAGGGGCCGACGAGGAAAAAGTCGTCGCCGCCGGCAAAGACGGTGTAGCTGTTCGGGAACTTTTCCCGGCAGAAGGCGGGCAGCCAGACGGCGAAGAAGGCGTTCATCTGGCGCGAGAGGGCCGCCATCTTGGCAAAGGTGCTCTTCGGGCCCAGTCCCTGCTGGAAGATCCTGCCGAGATTGTCGACATCGCCCTTCAGGGTGGTGAGGGCGATCTGCCCGAGCCACCCTTCCCTGGCCGCCGCCTCACCCCCTCCTTTGACCGGCATCCTGTCTTCGCATGCCAGGTGGTTGAAGGTCTTGGGATTACCGGGACGGCACTCGTCCTCCTCCTCGATTCCCTGATACTTGTCGCGCACCAGCCTGTCGTGCTCGTCGATGCGCGGCACATAGGCGTTGATGTAGCGGCGGGCGTAGCCGTTCCAGAGGGCGTCGGCCAGGCTGTCCGGCAGGCTGAAATCCCAGCAACGCACCAACTCGCCCGACCGGGCGAGCGGACCGAACCGGCCGGTGACCTCCTCTTCGCGAGTGAAGCCCACACGGTAGCCGAAAATATTCGATTCCAGCGTTTTCACCCCGCCCTGGCGCAGGTTGGCACCCTGTCGGGCAACCAGCATCCTGTCCCTGTTGGCCAGGGCCGTGCCGATTTCGATCTGGTCACGGGACAGCGGCGCAGAACCCGTGTCATCGGCAGGCAGCCGGTTGTTGTAGGGGCACACTCCCTGGGCGTAGGGCACGTCGAACACGGTTGGCGCCTCGCCGGTGAGATCGAAGCGGCGGAGCTTTTCCCGTTCCAGGTCGGCAAACAGCCCCTGCATCAGGCCGGAGTAGTGGCCGGCGAGGAAATCGTTGCAGCAGGCGGGCTTCCAGACCAGACCCAGGCCGGCCTGACCAAAGGTGTGTTCGAGGAACCAGCGGTTGATGTCCTCGCGAACAGTGGCCAGTTTTTCCCGCATCTCTGGAGTGTTGGCCGCGATAATGAGGAATTTTCCCGCAGCGTTGATGATCTGCGAGGTCGAGGGCAGTTCGAGTGCCTCCAGCACCTTGAGGGCAGCCAGCTCGGTGAACAGCGAGACCATGAACGAGCGGCCGCGCAGCAGCTTGGCCGCCTTCCTGTTGGTCTCGGCGCCGTCCGCGAAAATGAATTCCTGGATGCCGAAAAAGTCGCCCTGGACGAGCAGCAACTTGTCCTCACTCCAGTCGGTTCGCCCCTGATGGCTCTTGATCGCATCCTTGTCCGTCAGGCTGTCCTGGGCGACATGCCAGCGCCAGAGCGCCACCGCAAAAGCGGCTGTGGCCTTGCTGTGGTCGTAGAGCGAGACCTCCGGCCGTACCCCGAAGGCCGTGGCCGAGGGGATGGCGTGGGTATAGCTCTGCCAGAGGGTGTCGAAGTGGTCGAGCCAGAGGGGCCAGGAGGAGCGGTGCGACTCCGGGATCTGCTGCTGCGCGGCAAGGAACCCTTCCCACAGGAGCCGGTATTCCGCCTGGGCCGGCCCATCCTGCGCCGGTTCGTAGTCCTCCCGGCGGACCGGGAACAGGTTCTCTGGTGACAGCGGCCTGAGCGGTGCGCGCCAGGCAAAAGCACAGGCTTCCGTGCGCTCGAGCCGCACCTGTTCGAACAGGGGCAGCAGGCGCGCCTGGTAGTGATTGCGACCGGTCTTCCTGGCGGTGTCGGTGCGTTCTTCGCTTTCGTTGTACTTGTCGAATTCCTCGCGCTCGAAGCCGGAGGCGACCCGGTCGGCGGTGGCGATGAGCCATTGCAGCACGGTTTCCGGCCGGTGGTGCATGGCAGCGGCGTTGATCAGGCTGTCGGTGATGTCGCCTTCTCCCGCTCGGCTGGCAAAGGGCGCAGTCTCCCCGGCAATCAGGTCCGGCGCGCTTTTCTCGATCTCATCCAGCAGCAGAGCGGTGTAGGCGGCGTGTTTGTGGCTGTGGTACTTGCCCCGCTCGTGCCAGCGGCAGTAATTGGTGACGTGGGTTTTCAGCCGGTCGCCATCCACCGCCGGGGCGGCTCGTTCCGCGAACTTGCCCAGGTCGTGGGTGAGGGCTGCAAAGGCGACCCGGCAGGATGCGCCAAGTTGCTCGTTTTTCGGTGTGTTGCCCATGTATATTCCTCCTTTGGCCTTGTTCCTGTAGGCTATTTTGTTTGCGGGGGTTCAGCGGTATCGATTGCCACCCTGCCCAGCCCGAACAACGTCTGTTTGCCGATGTGCACCTGTCGGGCGTAGTCCAACAGTGGCACGAATTCGCCAAGGTCGCCCGCATAAACGGCTGATCCCGTCAGGCCGCTCAGCGAGACCTTCTGCTGCTGTCGATTGCTGTAGCGGAGCAGATCCTGCCAGCGCAGGGTGGATTCCTCGAGGCGGACTTCTTCCGCCCGGCGGACCAGGCCGCGGTAGTCGAGGTCCGGCTCTCCCTGTCCGTAGGCGCTTTCCAGCGCGGAGATTCGGCGCAGGACAGCGCGAACGAGGACATGGAAGGGTAGTTCCGTTTGCAGCCGGTTCTCCTGTTTGAGGCGCAGGGGTGTAAGCAGGTGAACACCGAGCCGACGGACGTCCTCTTTCGCCTCGCCGAGAGCCAGGGGCCGGGCCATAAGCGTGGTGGCCATGCGGCCGGAGGCGGCGTCGAACACGTTAACGTCATCGGCCAGAACCGATTCAAGGCTGAAGCGGCCCCACCCGTGCTTCGCGCCCACCCCGATACCAGCCTCACCCATCATTCTCACGCTGTAGACGATGTGGGGCAGAAACTGGTCGGCGTCGCCGATGACGAGCAGGGGAAAATGCCAGTGTTCCTCCTCCTGACCTGTCCCCACACCCACCGGGTTCGGTTGAAAGACCAGCGGGTGCGGGCGAGCGTTGACCGCATTTCCCTGTTCCGCGGTCCCGTAGCGTTCCGTCGCGAAAAGTACCGCGTAGGGGCAGGCAGTGTTCAAGATGCAGGTCGGGCACTTTTCCCGCTTGAGCATGCAGGTGCTCCGTTTCAAGGCCCAGCCGAAGGCGCCGCGCAGGGTCGAACCGAGGTAGTCCGGCAGCCGGGCCTCGCTGGTCCAGCGGCAATGAAAAGTGAGGTGGCGGATGGGGATGGTCATGGTACGCAGCCTTCTTCTCAGCGGTCAGCCAACTCGATGTTGCGAGCGAAAATTCGCTCCATGTCCTCGATATGGCCCACCAGGTTGTTCTGGATCGTTTTCGGGGCACACGCCTTTTCGTTGTGCCCGGCGTGGTTGAGGTCGTTACGGGTGTCCGCGAGATTTCTGAGGCCATCGAGCAGGTCCTGCTGCGGCTGCAGCCAGGCGATTATCCGTTGGGTGATCGGCTTGTCCGTTCCCGCAGGGGGCAGCCACTTCGTTTCCGGTATGTTTTCCCGAATGATGGTAACGCATTGGTTCACCAGGGTCCTGTCCTGCTGATCGCGTCCATTTTTCCCCAGTGCCCTGTTGACGACAAAGGTGATCATGGTTTCGAGCAGGATGGTGTAGCCCTGCTGGTATAACTGGTGGTCCAGGCACCAGCGAGCGGCCGCCAGGCCATCGGCGATCTCTTCCCCTCGGAAAGAGGCCAGGGCGGGCTCGATCTTGCGCAGCAACGGCTGAAAGGGCTTAAGCGTGTGCAGGTCCTCGATCCGTTGCAGCGACCGCCGTACCGCGGCCGCACTTTTTGAAATATCCTTACCGCGGCAGGTGGCCAGCACGGTGGAAAATACCCTGAGCTGCTCACCGAGTTTCTGGATAGTCCTGGCGTCGGTATTCTGTCCCCTGGTTGCCTTGAGCACCGGGCGCATATCCAGGTCGGCCAGGCGTTCGATCAGGGCGGCGTCCCCGGTGGCGGTGAAGCGGTCCACGGCGGTCACCCAGTCCTGGAGCCGGTCGAACGGCAACAGGTCGAACACCGACACATTTCTTTCTTCCACAGGCAACTTTTTCACATCCCCAACAGTG
>JAVEYP010000187.1:0-4936 GCA_034003445.1 Desulfobulbus sp. | reverse complement strand
CCGCCGCCTCCCGGGCGGTGGACGCCCTGAGCCAGGAGATAGCCACATCCCTGCTCGGGGCCGAACGTGCGCGCCGAGCCACGGGCCTATCCCCTGCGCCCTGACCAGGCGTTCAGCCTGTAATGGGTCGTGATCAGGACCACTTCGCCGGCACATCCCTGCAACGCCAGCAACCCTCACGCCACTGCATCATCTTGGAATCCAAAGTAAAAAGGGGTGTCAGCGCCCAATATCGAGCCGAGGAGGGGCACGGCCGGCGTCAGCGAACCGATCGGAGAAGCGGTGATGATCGCTAACAAGCTGCAACAGAGAATTTCATTCGCCTCCACTGGCCGGGCGAATATGAGTACGCCGGCGCGCTAGCACTGCCGCGCTTCACTCTGAAAATTGTCCCCATCCCCCTTAACCCTTTGGCCGCAGGCACCGCTGTGCCGGCCCGTAAGGAACCCCGATGCAACGCCTGCTGTCAACCTTTGCCCTGCCCGTCCTGCTGATTAGCCTGGCCGGCTGCGGCCACCTTACGTCGACTGCCACCTACCAGCGTTTCTTCGGCCCGTCGCTGTTGCGCGTAGGTATGGTGGCCGACGCACCCCCGCTCGCCTACAAAAAAAACAGCGCCCTCACCGGCCTGGAAACCCAATTCGCAGCTGGACTGGCCACGGCTACCGGTCGTCAACTGGAACTGGTCGAACTGCCAGCTGCGGAACTTGCGCCGGCCCTGCTGGCCGGACGAATCGACATCGTCATGGCCGGGCTGACCGTGCGCGCCATCGAACAAGAGCAGCTCGTCGCCACTGCGCCCTATCTCCGCTCAGGAGTGGTCGCCCTGGTCCGCCTCGATAAGCACAAGGAACTCGGTACCGGCGGCGCGCAGTCGCTCACGGCGGGCGGCGTGCGCCTTGGCATGGTTGCCGGGACGGGGGGCGAAAACTTTGTTAGCGGTCTGAAAAAAAAGGGGAAGAACAATAGATTTTTGACAACCGAGGCAGCAGTCCGGGCGCTCGTGGCAAACGCAGTGGACGTGCTCGTGCTGGACCTACCAATCAGCCTCCACTACGCCTCGCTGCACGTAGACCAAGGACTGACTCCGGGGACGACGCTCATGACAACCGAACAGCTGGCCTGGGCGGTGCGGCCGGACGACTTAAAAATGCGCAAGGCGGCCGACCACTACCTGCAGACCATCCGTAAGAACGGAGAGCTGCAGGGTCTGTTCGAGCGTTTTGTCCCCTTCTATACCAGTTCCGACTACAGCCCCCAGCATTGACCCGCAGGCGGTGGGCCATCCACCTCCACTGCCGAACGCACCATCCTCCGCCGACCTCATCGCACGCCGCGCAGATCCAGGGCCACCAGTCGGGCATAACGGGAATCCCAGGCCATCAGTTCCTCGTGGCTGCCCTGCTCGACAATACGTCCCTCGTCCATGACCACAATCCTGTCTGCTCGACGGATAGTGGCCAGCCGGTGGGCGATGACCAGCGAGGTCCGGTCGCGGAATCCGGCGGCAATGGCCTGCTCGAGCAGGTTCTCGGATTCAGTGTCAATGGCTGCGGTGGCCTCGTCGAGCACGAGCACAACCGGGTCCCGATACAGGGCGCGCGCAAAAGAGAGCAACTGCTTCTCACCCACCGAGAGGTTAAGTGCGCCCTCGCCGATGCGGGTGTCCAGCCCGCGGGGCAGCCTTTCCACAAAAGTCTGCAGCCCGGTGCTCGCCAGCAGGGCTGCCAGCCGCGCCTCATCCGGTTGCTGGTCGAGGACAATATTCGCCCGCACTGTATCCGGGAGGATGAAGATATCCTGCATGATCAGTCCCACCTGGCGGCGCAGCGTCGCCAGCGGCAGGGTGCGCAGGTCACGACCGTCGATGCGCACAACCCCGCGCAGCGGGTCGTAGAAACGAACCAGGAGTGAGATCAGGGTTGACTTACCAGCCCCGGTGGAGCCGACCAGGGCCACGGTTTCGCCAGGCTCGACAACCAGGCTAATGTTGCTGATCACTGGCTCTTCGGGGTCGTAGCCGAAATCCACCTGATCGAACTCGATCCGCCCTAAGGGTCGGATCAAGGGCGTGGCCCCTGCAGGCGGCGCGGTCAAAGTGATGCGCGGCTCGGTGTCCATAGTCTGGAAGATGCGCTCGGCCGAAGCCATGGCCGATTGGACGATGGAATACTTCTGGGACAGCTCGCGCAGCGGCTGGAACAAGAGTCGCATGTAGACGAGGAAGGCCGCCAATTCTCCGATGGTCAGGCGGCTGCGAACCACCTCGCCACCGCCGTACCAGATGATCAGGGCGATGGCCAGTGAACTCAAGAACTCAGTGAGCGGCATGAAGGTACCGAACACGCGAATCTGGCCAAACGAGCGGCGTAGATACTCGCCGGTCAGTTCAAGGTGGGCCTCCCTGCTGCGCGCCTGGCCACCAAACACCTGAATGACGGCCATACCGGCCAGCGATTCTGCCATAAAGCTGTTGATGCGCGACAGTTGCACGCGAATCTCGCGGAACTTCTCGCGGGCGAAGCCGGAAAAGATACGGGTTATCACCAACGCCAGCGGTAGGAACACCGCCATCACCAGGGCCAGCCGACCGTTCATCATCGCTAGAAACCAGAAGATACCCACCAGTTTGAGGCCGTCGTTGAACAACGAGACCATTACTGAGGTGAACATCTCGTGCATGTTCTGGATATCGTTGGTCAGCCGGGTAACGAGCCGGCCGGCCGGCTGACTCTGGAAAAACGCTAAGTCCAGAACAAGGAGGTGGTCGAACAGGTGCTGGCGCAGGCGGTGCATCACCGACTGGCCGATCCACTCGAGCAGCACCACCTGCACGAAGGTGAGCACGAACACCGTCGCCACCAGGAAACCGTACTGCAGGACCACCTCACCCAGGCCGGCGATCCGCTCGGCGCGGCCAAGGGCGTCAACCATGATGTACCGGTCGATGCCCAGTTGCATGAGTCGCGGCATGGCCAGGGTGGCCGCCGTAACTGCCAGCGAGAGCAGCACCGCAACAGTGAGCCCACCGACGTGCTGCGAACAGTAAGAGATAATCCGCCACCACAGCCGGGCATCGCCGACCGGCTCGTGCTGACCCTCTTCCGCGTAGCCGAAGTTATGCATGAGCCTGCTGCTTGTCCGCCATGGCGCGATAAAAAGGATCGGTGAGGAGGTCGCGGTGCGTGCCACTGGCAACAATGCGGCCCGCATCGAACAGCACGATGCGGTCGCAGTGGCGCAGCACATTGATACGGTGAGAGACAACCAGGACTGTTTTGTTGCGGATAGTGGCTAGGATAGCGCGGAGCACCTGCTGCTCGGTCTCGACATCGATGGCCGAGAGGGCGTCATCAATGACGAGCAACGGCCGGTCACAAAGCAGCGCCCGAGCCAGCGCCAGCCGCTGGCGCTGGCCACCGGAGAGCTTGATGCCGCGCTCGCCGATCACGGTCTGGTATCCCCCGATAAAACCTTGTATCTCTTCGTGGATGGCCGCGGCCCGGGCCGCGGCCTCGATCTCGGTGGGTGCAGCATCGGGCCGCCCCAGGGCGATGTTTTCGGCAATAGTGCCGGCAAAAAGCACCGGTTCCTGACTCACATACCCTATGCACGCGCGCAACTCCGCTGGATCCAACCAGTTAACGTCCACGCCACGAAAAAAGAGACTGTTGTCCGCAACCGGGTACATGCGCAGCAGCAGCTTGCACAGGGTCGACTTGCCCGAGCCGGTCCGGCCGGAGACGCCGAGCAGGCCCGGTTCGATATCGAGGTTGACCCCCTCCAGCGCTGGCCGGCTGCCCGCTGGGTAGGTGAACGTCAGGTTGCGGCAGCTGTAAATCGTGGCCGCCTCCGGCATGGTCATGGTCGGGGCATGCACCGTCATGGGCTGCTCGACGAGCAGGCGGTGGATTCGGGCCAGGCTGGTCAGACCCCGCTGCACCAGGTTGGCCACCCAGCCGATGGCCATCATGGGCCAGATGAGCATGTACAGGTAACTGACAAAGGCGACGAACGAGCCAATGGAGATCCGTCCCTCGATCACCTCAATGCCACCATAGTAAAGGAGCAGCAGCATGCCGGCGTTGCCTACCAGGGTGGAGACCGGAAAGAGCAGCCCCTGGACCGTGGCGACGCGCAGGTTACTGCGCACGTACTGCTCGCCCAACGCCCGGAAGCGGTCTTCCTGAAACCGTTCCAGCGTGTAGGCCTTGATCAGGCGAATCGCCACCAGGGTGGCGCGAGCGAACTCAGTGAGCAGGGAGAACTGCTCCTGCACCAGGTTAAAGCGGTGGTGCAGGCGGCCGGACAGCACCCGGGTGCACAGGATGAGAAAGGGCATGGGCAGCAGTGCGATCAGGGTCAGCTTCACGCTGATCGCCAGCATGAAGCACACCGCCGCAAGCGACATCACTAAGGCGTCCACTGCGGCCACTAACCCCATGCCGAAGGCCAACTGAATCACGGTCAAGTCGTTACTGCTGTGGGCCATCAGGTCACCGGTGGTCCAACGCTCAAAAAAGGGCTGATCCATGCGCAGCAGATGATTGAACAGGCGGTCGCGCAGCGCCTTCTCAAGGATGCGGGAAAAGCCGAGGATCAGATAGCGCCAGACAAAACGGAGCAGTGCCACAACCACTGCCACTAGGCAGATGGCACCGCTCAGGCGGACAAGCAACGGCGAGGTGGCCGTGCCCGCGCTCAGGGCGTCCACCGCAGTCTTGACAAACTGGGGAATTATCAGCTGAAGAAAATCGACTGTGATCAGAGCGACAAAGCCAAGCAGGAGACGCCGCCAGTGGCGACGGAACACCGGTTGCACCAACCCAAGCAGGACACCGGGAGGGGTGGAGCGGCGATCCTCCGGAGAGGGCCCGACGCCGCGGTCCATGGCGACGCTCATGGCAGGGAGGAGAGCAACTGCTCGTAGGCGGCG
>JAVEYP010000186.1:0-4947 GCA_034003445.1 Desulfobulbus sp. | reverse complement strand
TAACTGCGCGCCCGGGCATAGACCGCCACCTTGGTGGTAAAGGCGGAGAGAAAAACGGTACCTGTCGGCGTTGCTTCCGGGTAGGCGTCGGTCAGCCAGTTGTGCAGGAAGGGGAAGCAGCATTTGATGCCAAAGGCACTGAAGATGAGCCAGCCGGCGACACCGCTGAGTCCGATGAAACCGAAGGCAAGCGATCCGGATTGGGAGGCGTGCACCAGGAGCCCTCCGAGCAGAAGTAGGCCGGAGAGCACTTGGATGATCAGATAACGGAGACCGGCCTGGTAGGAGCGCTCTGTTCGCCTGGCCCAGATCAGAAAAACCGAGGTCAGCGCGAGCAACTCCCAGAAGACGAACAGCGTCAGCAGGTCGCCGGCAAAAACGGCGCCCAGCGCGCTCCCGGCGTAGAGCATGGCCGCGACCTGCTGCAAGGTGTCCCGGACATGGAGGGAATAGATGACGCCGATGAAGGCGGCGATGTGAAAAATGTAACCGAATAGAAGGCTCAGTTTGTCGACTCGGTACGGCATCAGTTCGTACTGGAGAAACTGCGTGGTCACGGATACCTGCTCGGGACCGAGCCAGAGGCGCGCCCCGCTGAGCACGATGATCGCCAGCAGCAGCGCCCCCCGCAGGGGACCGCGGGTGCAGAGGGCGAGAACCCCGCCGAGAAAAAACGGCAGAAAGGCGGGAATTTCAGGAGCCAGCATGATTACCTCCATCACATCCTCTGGAGACTTCGGACCGGTCATAGTATGCTTCGTTACGCATTAGGAAAGTACGCAGCCACTTGGCGATGAGCACGAGGACCACGCAGCCGACAAATCCGTAAATCGCGTAGAATCCCAGCAGTCCCTCCCACCGATAGACCAGGTGGCGGTGGACGACGAAATCAAGAATCAGCAACATGATACAGGATGCGTATAGCAGGAAAAGGACCCGCCGGACATTTTTGGGATTATCAAACACGTACTGTTTTTCCGTTGGCATGGTGCTGTTCCTTTGCCTAGAGAATGGCCGAAGCGAGTTCAAAAAGCGGTTGGGTGAAAAAGAACAGGAGAACGCACCCCAGGGCGGTGATGGTTAGCGCGACCAGGCAAGGCCAGGGGGCTTCCCTGATCGCCACGGCACCGGTTTGCTGATTGGTGCACAGGAAGGCCCGCAGGGGAATGGGCAGGAGATAGGCGATGTTGAGCAGGGAGCTGAGCATGAGAGCCGCCATGATGACCCATTGTTCAGTATCCAGAGCTCCGATCATTAGGTACCATTTGCTCCAAGTGCCACCCGCCGGGGGCAAGCCGATGATGCTCAGGCTACCGATGAAAAAGGCGATCATGGTGATGGGCATTTGTCGGCCCAGGCCGCGCATGTCACTGATTTCGGTTTTATGGGCAGCCACCATGACGGCGCCGGCACAAAAGAAGAGAGTGATCTTGCCGAAGGCGTGGGTGGCAATGTGCATGGATCCGCCGATGACCCCCGCGCTGGTGGCCAGCAGGGCGCCGATGGTGATGTAACCGAGTTGGCTGACCGTGGAATAGGCCAACCGGGCCTTGAGGTTGTCCTGGCGCATGGCCACCAGCGAGGCGAGAATGACGGTGGCCGCGGCAAGATAGAGCATCACCCCGGTGGTGGGGAGCAGTTTGAGCAGGTCGAGGCCGAAGATGTACACACAGACCTTCATCACGGTGAACACACCTGCCTTGACCACGGCCACCGCGTGGAGCAGGGCGCTCACCGGGGTGGGCGCGACCATGGCGGCCGGCAGCCAGCGATGGAACGGCATGATCGCCGCCTTGCCGATGCCGAAGATGAAGAGGACCAGGAGGGTGCCGGAGGCCAGGTGCGGCGTCTGCGGCGGGAATATACCTCCGGGAGCGAAGGTCAGGGTGCCGGTCGTATGCCAGGTGCCGATGATGGCCAGGAGAAGAAACAGGATCGAAGTGGTGAGGAGGACGCCTAGATAGACCCGCCCCCCCTGCTTGGCCTGCTCCGTCCCGGCGTGGGTGACCAGGGGGTAGGTCGACAGGGTCAAGATCTCGTAGAAGATGAACAGGGTAAACAGGTTGGCGGCGTAGGCGAGGCCCATGACCGAAGAGATCGCCACGGCGAAGAAGGCGTAGAACCGGGTCTGGTTCTGTTCGTGGTGGCCGCGCATGTAGCCGATGGCATAGATGGTGGTCACCAGCCACAGGTACCCGGCCACGAGTGAAAACAGCATGCCCAGTGGTTCGATGGCGAAACTGAGTGACAGGCCGGGAAACAACTCGGGACCGGCAACGCTGATTGCGGCACCGCCTTTCACCAGGCCGTAGAGACTGCTCACCAAGTAGATGAGTACCAGGCTGGCGACAATTGTCACCCCCTCCCGAAGATTGGGGAAGGAGCCGGCGGCAACAATGCCGATCACGGCCACGGCTGGGACGACAAACGTCAGGAGAAGCATCAATTCCGGCGACAGCATCACGGAGTCACTCCAAACAGGCTTTGGGCTGCCATCTTGCTTACACCGACCGTCAGGCGGGTGTCGATGCCAAAGTACAAATTGGCAAGGACCAGCAGCCACATGGGGATCAGCAGGCTCATCGGCGCTTCCCGCACATTGTCGAGGTTGATGCGCGGCGGGGAGAAATACACCCATTCAACGATCCGCCACACATAAACTAGTGCCAGCAGCGAACTGAGCAGAACGAGCACGGTGACCGGCCACCACCCTTTTTCGAACAGGGCAAGTACCAGATACCACTTGCTGACAAAGCCGACGGTCAGCGGGATACCAATGAGACTGAGACCGCCGATGACGATGGCCGCCATAGTCCACGGCATTTTCCGGCCCAATCCCGCCATGTGGTAGAGCTGTGAACTGCCGATGCGATAGACCACCCCGGCAATGGCAAGAAAGAGGGCCGATTTCATCAGCGCATGGTTGAAGAGATGGAGCAGGGTGGCGGTCAGGCCAAGGGAGGTGCCGATGGCTAGGCCGATGATCATGTACCCGATCTGGGCCACGCTGGAATAGGCGAACAGCCGCTTGATGTTCAGCTGATAGATGGCGGAGATGGAGGCAAAATAGGCCCCGGCCAGGCCCAAGATGAGAAAGATATAGCCGAGCGGCAGCCAGGCGGTGACGTGCTCGATGCCGAACACACCGAACGAATAGCGGATGAGAATATAGACTGCCACCTTGGTCGATGTGGCGGCGAGGAAGGCGGTGGCGATCGATGGCGCATACGCATAGGCGTTGGGTAGCCAGAGGTGCAGGGGAAACAACGCCAGTTTCAGGCAGACGCCGACGATGAAGAAGCCGAAGGCGGCAAGGATCGTCCTGGTTCCTTCCACCGCCGGCAGACGCTGGGCTAGGTCATGCATGTTGAGGGTTCCGGTCATCATGTACATGAGCCCGACACCGATGAGGATGAAGGTGGCGCCAATCGTTCCCATGACCAGATACTGGTAGGAAGCGGTAAGGGCCCGCCGGTCGGTTCCCAGGGCGATCAGGGTGTAGGAGGAAAGCGCCGAGATTTCAAGGAAGACAAAGACATTGAAGGCATCGCCCGTGGCCAGGATGCCGAGCAGCCCGGTCAGGCAGAGGAGGTAGGCGGTATAAAAAAAGGTCTGCCTTGACTCGGGCAACTCCCTGCGCACGCTGGCGTGGGCGCCGATGAGAACCACTGTGCTGATCAGGGTGACAAGCAGCAGGAGATAGCCGTTGAGCTGGTCGATGCGGTACTCGATGCCCCACGGAGCTGGCCAGCCGCCCAGGTGATAGACGATGGGGCCGTGGGTGAGCACCTGCTGCAGCAGCCCACAGCTGATGAGAAACGAGCCGGTGCTGACCAGGACCGCAAAAAACCATACCAGACGGGGCGCACGCAGAACAAGGCAGAGCGGCGCGCCGAGAAGGGGAACGACAACCTGAAGGACTGGAGAATGGGCAATCACTCGACTGTATCCTGACGGTGGAGGAGATGAATTGAATCGGGGCCATAGGCCTCCAGTTGACACTCAAGCAGGTCGCTGATGTCCTGATCCTGAATTTCGCCTTCCTCGATGGAGCCGTAGGCTTCCCTGATTCTGATGACCAGGGCCAGGGCGAGAGCCGTGGTGGAAATGCCGACCACGATGGCGGTGAGGATGAGCACATGCGGCAGCGGGTTCGAGTAGACAGAGTAGCGCTCATCCAGGATGGGTGCGGTGGCGCCCTTGATCTTGCCCATGCTGATGTAAAGAATGAAAACGGAAGTCTGGAAGATGCTCAAGCCCATCAGCTTCTTGACCAGATTTTCATTGGCGATGACGATGTAAAAACCGAGCATCATCAGCACCACGACAATCCAGTAATTGTATAGCCCGATTACAGTGTCCATGGGGTGCTCTAGTGTTTGGCGGTTCGCCAGGAAAATTTGAGGAAGAACGTGATCATCACTGAGGCCACGGTGATGCCGACGCCCAGTTCCACCAGGAGAATACCCAGGTGTTGGCCGTGTACCGGATCATGACTCAGGACGTTGTAGTCGAGGAAGTTGCCGCCGAGCAGAATGCAGGCCACTCCGACACCGGCATAGATGAGCACCCCGACAGCTGTCAGCACGGCGAGCACATCGCTTTTAAAAATGCGCTGGGCGTTGTCGAGGCCGAAAAGCATCGCGTAGAGGATGGCGCCGGCGGCGAAGATGACCCCGGCCTGAAATCCGCCACCCGGTCCGAAATCGCCGTGAAACTGCACGTACAGCCCAAAGAGCAAAATGAGCGGCAACATCATCTTGGCGACTATGCGGAGAATGATCTGCGACCGCATTTCGACGGGAATCTTTCCATGCGCCTGTTCCTTGGTCTTCCTGGAAATCATCAGCAGAGACATGACTCCGAGACCGGCGGTGAAGATCACCAGAACTTCACCCAGGGTGTCGTAGCCACGGTAGCTGGCCAGCACAGAGGTGACGATATTGG
>JAVEYP010000185.1:0-4964 GCA_034003445.1 Desulfobulbus sp. | reverse complement strand
TCCTTACCCAAGGCAAAGAGCGCCTTCGCATATCGTCGGGCTAATATTGTGTGTCTCACTGTACCGCACCCACTCGTTCAAGATACTGTTCGGTGATCGCTATCTGATCGGCCGGGGTCAGACTCCGGACGATCAATTCCTCGGCCATGGCTGCTGCCTGCTCCGCCACTTCATCGCGCAGGAGGTGCTTAGCGTCTTCCAGTTCAGTCTGCACCGCGGCCTGGGCTTGGCGTTTGACATCCTCGGCCACCCGTTCAGCCTCTGCCAGAATTCGTTCCTTCTCGACCTGCGCCTGGGCGATGGCCATCTCAACGATGCGCTCCATCTCCTTTTCCATACCAGCGAGACGGACCTGAAAATCCTTATAGGAGCGTTCAGCTTCATCACGCCGCCTAGTCAAATCGCCTAGTTCTTCCTTGACCTGCTGCTGCCGCCCCGTCAGCCCGGCCATAATCGGCTTGGCGCCAAACTTGACGAGGATAATTATCAAGGCAATGAAGTTCACTGCTCGCCAGAAGAGATCCTTCAATTTCTCGGCGGCCAGTGGGCTGCTGTACACCTCGCCGTGATTGACGTCAGCGACGACGCCATGTTCGGCGGCAACGAGTGTTTGGCCAGTGGCCGCGGGGGCCGTCATTATTTCAGGGGATGTAGCCGGCACCAATGGTTCTGTTGTTGCCACGGCCACGACGGGCAGTACCCCGATGAGAAGTGCCAGCAGAACCGGCTGAACAAATTTTGCAGTGCGCTCTCTCATGCGTCCAGACTCCTTCCTAGTATCTTGCTTGCCATTGCCTGGGCGAACCCGGCAGCATTTCCCTGCAGTTCCTTTCTGGCCGCGTCCACCTGCACGCGGAGATCAACCAGTTGTTTTTCCTTAGCGCTGTCCGATTCCTTGCGGATAACGGCCAGCTTTTCGGCGCCAGAGGCCTGAGCCTGAGACCGCGCCCCGTCCAGAGCCTTCTTCGCCTTATTGCTGGCCTCGCGCATCTTCTTGTCCAACTCCGCCTGGCGCTGCCGAGCGGACTCCTCGTACTGCGCCACCTCGTCGTTCAGCGAGCCCATCTTCCCGGCACGCTGTGCGAGCATCCCGAGTACCGGCTTGTACAGAATTGCGTTGAGCACAAACATCAGTACAATCATGTTGATGATGTGCATAAGCAGGGTAATATCAATAGAAATCATACCAACTACCTCACATTACAGAAAAAATAGTTGCCAGCCACCGGACATACTGAATGACGGTTCACCTACCGCCACGATAATTACTGAAAAATCGCCGGGCTGTCAAATCATTTTAAGTAAAACTTATAGGATTTTTCAGTTCTGCTTGTTGTTCGACGTAACGCCTCGAAACCTCGCGGACAAGGTCTGCACAGATCTTTCACAGTGGGTGTCACCACCGCACCATGCGGCCGCAAAGTACCGCAGCTCTGCCCGATTGCCAAACATATTTCCCGGGATGTGTTCACAAGGCGCTGCCGCGAAGGGCACTGCTCTCTCGACTGAGCGACGCCAACAAACGTTCTACCCCCTGGCCGGTACTGACCGCCGGCTGGTAACCGAGCAGATTCTCGGCCTTGGCATGACTGAACCAGTGTGACCGAGCCAACTGATGGGCCACGAACCTGGTCATGCGCGGTTCCCGGTCCAACTGCAGGGCGGTATGGATCGCCTCCAGGGCTAGACCAACGCACCAAGCCACGCCAAAGGGTACCCGCCGCTGAACCTGCGGGACAGCCAACCGGGCAAACAGGGCATTAATCCATTGCCAAAGGTTCACCGGCTCCTCCTGGCCGATGAAAAAGGCCTGGCCTGCGCCGCTGGCGGTCCCAGCCAAGTTCTTAGCCGCCAAAAGATGCGCCTGCACAACATTATCGATATAAGTAATATCAACGCGGTTGGTCCCGTTACCGACCACCTTCAAGGTACCCGAACGGCCACGCTCGAGCAGACGCGGAATGAGATGGTGATCGCCCGGTCCCCAGACAAGATGCGGCCGGATGGCGATAGTCCGTAGCCGACCTCCATTGGCGCTCAACACCACTCGCTCCGCGGCAGTTTTACTGGCCGCATAGGCGCAAAGAGGGCGCCGGGCATAGGGTGCACGCTCGTCCGCTCCTTCTAGACTGCGTCCGTCGAACACTACCGAAGGCGTCGAGGTGTAGACCAACCGCTCCACACCGTTAGCCTGGCAGGCGGCCAGCACGTTCTCGGTACCGTGCAGATTTATCGCGAAATACTCCGCGCGTGGCCCCCAGACCCCGGCTTTGGCGGCCACATGAAAGACCGTGTCGAAACCTGCACAGGCCCGGACCAGGAAATCCGTATCCCGGATATCCCCGCGCAGACATTCCACCCCCAGGGACGCCAATTCAGGGTAGCTGTTCCGGCCGACCACCGCAACCCGAAGGCCATGATCGACTAGGGCACGAACCAGAGCCTTGCCGATGAAACCCCCGCCTCCGGTCACCAGAACCTTGTCCATCGATATCCTCCTCTTTTTCTGAGCCCCATTCGTCGCTGTACCGCCCGACCGGGCGGCCTCCGGACTATCAGCCGCCCGGCAGTTGCACCTGCTTCGCAGCCCAAGAAGCCAGTTGCTCTCGGAAGATCTTGGCATTGTGGCGGATATCGACCGGAAAAGAGCGATGTACTAGGAACTGTTCAATCCCAGCGGTGAGCGGGTTGGCCAGGGCCATTTGCCGCAGTTCGACGAACAACGTGGTCTTGTGGCTCAAGGCACCGACCGGCTCAACGATCATCACCGGTGTCTGCCTTCCCCAAGGGCCGAGGCCTACAAGAGCTGCGCGGCGCACCTGCAGATGTTCGTTGAAAATGGCCTCACAGGGCACAGTGTACAGGACACCGGCCGCGGTGCCAACGCGGTGCGCCTTTCGCCCACAAAACCACAGCCGCCCCCCCTCGTCCAGATAGCCCATGTCGCCCATGCGGTGCCAGAAGCCCTTTTGGTCGGCGATCTTGGCCAGCCGGTTTTCCCCCTCGTTACCCTCGTAGGCGCGCGTAACCACGGCGCCACGCACCGTGATCTCGCCGATCTCGCCAATCGACAATTCGCGAACCCGGTCCCAGGTTCCGATCGGCCCGTCCACCGGTGCAATCACTCGTACCGTCATCCCAGGCAGGGGGCGGCCCACACAGGTCCCATGCCCGGTGCGGGTCAGCGGCCAGGTCTCACGCACGATTTCCCTGCCTTCCAGACAGGCTACCGGCAGACTTTCAGTGGCGCCGTAGGGGGTGTAGACGAGCGCCTCCGGCGGCAGGATACGCTGCACCCGCTCAACCAGTTCGCCCGGCACCGGCGCACCGGCCATAAGGACCTTGCGCACCGGCAGGACGATGCCCCGCTCCAGACAGTAGCGGCTGACCACGTTCCAAATGGCCGGCGAGCCAAAGGAGTAGGTCACCCGATAGGCCTGCAAGGTACGGACGAATTTTTCCGGGTCGACCTGCGCCGGTCGGGTCGGATCCATGTCCGGAATCACTGCCCGGGCACCAAGGGCGGTAGCGAACAGGCCGAACAGCGGGAACCCGGGCTGGTCGACGTCGTCCGACCCGATGCCGTAATAATCGCGAATCAGCTCCAACTGGGCGTGGAAGATGCCGTGCGTGTACTGCACTCCTTTGGGCGGCCCGGTGGAGCCCGTGGTAAAGATAATGGCCGCCAAGTCGTCCGCTCCAGCCGCAACTCCCTCCGTGGCAGTGGTGTTACCAGAGGCCAGAGCGGCCGTGGTTAACTGCCGGGTGACACAAATCCGCCGCCGTACAGTGGCAAAAGGGCGACGAAACAGGTGGCTGAACACCACCGCCGCCGAGATGCCGACCAGGATATCCGGCCGGACCGAGGCAATGCAGCGCAGCAGGTTGCGGTAGCCCATACCAGGGTCGATAAGGATAACCACCGCGCCCAGCCGGAACAGGGCAAAGGTCAAACAGACAAAGGCCAGCGACGGCCGCACCATGACCATCACCCGATCGCCGCTGCGCACATCCCGCTCCTGCAACAGGGTCGCGAACCCCTCGCTGCCGGCCAGCAGGTCACGGAAGCGCCACTCCTCCCAGTTCCCGCCCTGCCGGGCGACCATTGCAATCTTGTCCTCCTGCCCAACGGCCACCCGGCTTAAGGCATGGGCAATGTTGTAATCCATCATGATCTACCCGACCGTGCCCGCAAGAAATCGTTCGACAAGTGGCAGGGTTTCTACAAAAGCGTCCTCAAGCAGGTAATGGCCGGACTCCGGAAAAAGATGCGCCTCAGCCTTAGGAAAACGGTGTTGCCACTCCTCGTAAAAAGATCGGTCGAAGCAAAAGTCACGTCCGCCCCAGCACAGCAGCAGCGGACAAGTGATGGTGGCTAGCGACTGTTCGATGGTCATAAGGGTTGCCCAGGAGGGGTGTTTCGGCCCCATGGGTATGTCCTGCACGAACCGATGCAGTGCGATGCGATTGCGCCAACTGTCGTAAGGGGCGAGAAAGCCGGCGGCGATCTCAGGCCGCATCCGCAGATTCACCGCCATGTGCACGGCGGCGCCGGCAAATCCGTTCAGGCCGCGCACCAACAAGGCTCCGAGGAGCGGCCAGCGGCAGACTTTGATGCGCAGCGGAATGCGAGTGGACGGAAAGGCGGCGGTGTTCATCAGGACCGCGCCGGCGACCTGCTCAGGGTAACGGCCCGCCCAACCCATGCCGATAGCACCACCCCAGTCGTGCACGATCAAACGGACGGGGCCGGGATCGAGTTCGGCCAACAGTTGGTCGAGGTTATTCAGATGGTGATGCAGCCGGTAGGGGTAGCGTTCTGGCTTGTCGGAAAAACCACAACCGAGGTGGTCAGGGACGATACAGCGATACCGGTCGCGCAAGGCCATTACCAGGTTGCGGTACAGGTACGACCACGAGGGATTGCCGTGCACCATCACCACGGCCGGCCCGCTGCCCTCGTC
>JAVEYP010000184.1:0-4997 GCA_034003445.1 Desulfobulbus sp. | reverse complement strand
TTTGAGGCAGAAAAATATCGTCGTTAATGCTAGGCTGGCAGCCTGTTCACGAGCCACCGTCACTGGCTCTGTCCCGACCCGTTTTCGTCTTCCCGCTATCCAAGGAATCCATCATGGCCACACTCGACACCCAGCTCCACCGGCGGATTCGCGCCGACTTTGCGTACTGCAACAACGTTGCCTTCACCCGCCCGCTAACCTCCCTGGAGATGGAGCGACTGCGCCTCATCCTGGCCGATGGCTTCATCCTCCACACGGTCACTTTCGAGCCGCAGCTCCGTGGCGAGCGGGTGGTCGAGGTGGGCCCTCGGCTGAACTTTGCCACTGCCTTGTCCTCCAACCTGGTGTCCATCTGCCAGGCCGTGGGGCTCGACTGCGTCACCCGGGTGGAGCGCTCGCGCCGCTATCTGGTGCCCAAGGGCGAAGATTTGGGCGCCTTTGTGGCCCGCCACCACGACCGCATGACCGAGTGTCCCTACCCGGCGCCGCTCACCACCTTTGAGACCGGTATTCTACCCGAGCCGGTCTACGAAGTGGACCTCAAGTCCAAGGGCCCAGACGGCCTGCTCGACATCCCCGGCATCTCCATGGACCAGTGGGACCGGGAGCTGTACTACGACTATTTCGTCAAACGCTCTGACCGCAACCCGACTATCGTCGAGATTATGGACCTGAACAACGCCAACTCCGAGCACTCACGCCACGGTTTTTTCCGTGGCAAACAGGTGATCGACGGCCAGGCCTATGAAAAAACCCTGTTCCAGGTGGTCACCGACACCCTGGACGCCAACCCCGAGGGCAGCCTGGTGGCCTTCAAGGACAATTCCAGCGTCATCCGCGGGACCACGCTGACCACGCTCCTGCCGGCTGGACCGGGCGAGCCGTCGCCGCTTGGTGAGGCCACAGTCACCTATCATCCGCTGCTCACCGCGGAAACCCACAACTTCCCAACCGGCGTAGCCCCCTTCCCTGGTGCCGAAACCGGCACCGGCGGCCGCATCCGCGACGTCCAGGGCACGGGCCGAGGCGGCTTTGTCATGGCCGGTACGGCCGGCTACTGCGTGGCCAATCTGCACATTCCGGACTACCCGCTGCCCTGGGAGAACAGCTTCGCCTGCCCGGACACCTTAGCGTCGGCCCTGACCATTGAGATCGAGGCAAGCAACGGCGCCTCGGATTACGGCAACAAGTTCGGGGAGCCGCTCGTCCAGGGCTTTACCCGCAGTTTTGACCTGCGCCTGGAGTCCGGCGAACGCTGGGGCTTCCTCAAGCCAATCATGTTCACCGGCGGCATCGGCCAGATCGACGACCGCCACATCGAGAAGAAGCAGGCCATCAAAGGCATGCTCATCGTCCAGGTGGGCGGCCCGGCCTACCGGGTCGGCTTTGGTGGCGGCGCAGCCTCCTCGATGCTCCAGGGCGAGAACGAGTCTGCGCTCGATTTCAATGCTGTGCAACGCGGCGACGCCGAGATGGAGCAGAAGATGAACCGGGTGATCCGCGCCTGCAACGAGATGGGCGACCTCAGCCTGATCGACGTGATCCACGACCAGGGGGCAGGCGGCCCGGCCAACGTGCTCAAAGAACTGGTGGAGCAGGCTGGCGGCCGGGTGGATATCCGCAACATCCGCGTGGGCGACCCGACCATGTCAGTACTCGAGATCTACGTGGCTGAGTACCAGGAACGAGTAGGGCTGCTCATCAGCCCGGAGAACATCGAACGATTCCAGGCGATCTGTACACGCGAAAAGGTGGCCTGCGAGGTGCTCGGCGAGGTCACCGGCGACCTACGCTTTGTTGTCCATGACAGCTGGGACAACACCACGCCAGTGGACATCGGGCTGCCCGAGCTGCTCGGCAATATCCCGCAGAAAACCTTCACGGACAGCCGGGTTGTGCCGGCCCTGTCCCCCTTTGCCCCGCCAAAGGATCTGAGCCTGCGCGACGCCCTGCACCAAGTGCTGCGCCTAGTTTCAGTAGGCTCCAAGCGATTTCTCACCAGCAAGGTGGATCGGGCGGTGACCGGCCTGGTCGCCCAGCAGCAGTGCTGCGGCCCCCTACAGTTGACTGTGGCCGACGTGGCCGTGGTGGCGCAGAGTCATTTGGGGTTCTCCGCCATCGCTACCGCCATCGGCGAGCAGCCAATAAAGATGCTCGTCGACCCGGCGGCCGGGGCACGCATGGCCGTGGGCGAGGCACTCACCAATCTGGTCTGGGCGCGAATCAACGATCTTGACCAGGTCAAGTGTTCGGCCAACTGGATGTGGGCGCCCAAGCTGCCCGGCGAAGGCGCGGCCCTGCGCGACGCGGCCGAGGCCATGGCCACGGCGATGATCACCCTGGGTGTGGCCGTGGACGGCGGCAAGGACAGCCTGAGCATGGCCACCCGAGTGGGCAAGGAAGTGGTCAAATCACCGCGCGAACTGGTCGTCTCCGTCTACGCGGCCATGGCCGACCTCCGCCGGAAGGTCACCCCGGACCTTAAGGAGGCAGACTCGGTGCTCCTGTTCATCGACCTGGCAGGCGGCAAAAACCGGCTCGGCGGCAGCGCCCTGGCACAGACCTGCGACGCCATCGGCAGCGAGGTGCCGGACATGGAGGATCCGGCCCTGGTGCGGCGAGCCTTTCTCGCCGTCCAGCAGTTGATCGCTGACGACCTGATTCTCTCCGGCCACGACCGCAGCGATGGCGGCCTGATCACCACCGTGCTGGAGATGGCCTTTGCTGGCAACCGCGGTCTTAACCTAGCCTTGAATGGACCGGCCACGCTGCTTGAAGCGCTGTTCAACGAGGAACTGGGTTTGGTGGTCGAGTGCCGCTGGAACCTGCTCGCCGAGGTGAAAGCGCTCCTCAGTAAGGCCAAAGTGCCGTGCATCGTGCTTGGCGCAACCACCGCGCGACAGGCCATCACTATCCAGTACAACGGCGACTACGTACTCGACGACTCCCTGGTGCTGCTCCGTCAGTGGTGGGAGGAAACCAGCTACCAGCTGGACCGGCTCCAGATGAACCCGGACTGTGCCGACGAGGAGAAATTCGCCATCCTCGACCGCAAGGGCCCGAGCTATTACCTCAGCTTCTCCCCGCAGCCAACCGCGCCGGCGATCCTCACAAAACAGGACAAGCCCCGGGTAGCCATCCTTCGTGACGAGGGCTCTAACTCGGACCGGGAGATGGCGTCCGCCTTTTACAGTGCCGGCTTCGAGCCCTGGGACCTGACCATGACCGACCTGCTCGACGGCCGCATCGACCTGGGCCGGTTCCGAGGTCTGGCCGCGGTGGGAGGTTTCTCTTACGCCGACGTGCCGGAGAGCGCCAAGGGCTGGGCCGCCACCATCCGCTTCAACGAACGGCTGCAAGAACAGTTCCGCGCCTTCTATGAGCGACCGGACACCTTCACCCTGGGGGTGTGCAACGGCTGCCAGTTGTTCGGTCTGTTGGGTTGGGTGCCCTGGACGGGCATCGAACCCGAGCGCCAGCCGCGTTTCATCCCGAACCGCAGCAACCGCTTCGAATCCCGTTGGAGCACGGTACGGGTGCTGCCGAGTGCCGCGATTATGCTGGAGGGTATGGAGGATCTGGTCTTCGGCATCCATTCCTCTCACGGCGAGGGCCTCCTCCACTTCCCGGACGAGTCCATCCGCGAGCGGGTGTGGACGGAGAGGATGGCCACAATGGTGTATGTGGACGACGACGGCCGGGCCACCGATACCTACCCGTTCAACCCCAACGGCTCGCGCGGTGGGCTCACCGGTCTGTGCTCGCCCGACGGCCGCCACCTGGCCCTCATGCCGCACCCGGAGCGCACCTTTCTCACCTGGCAGGCCCCCTGGCTACCCGACACGATGCACCAGTTGCCGGCCAGCCCTTGGCTGCGCATGTTCCAAAACGCCTACGAGTGGTGCCAGCAGTAAACAAGAACGCCCTGCCGGCAGCGCCAGCAGGGCGTTTCCCCTATACCCGTTTCATCCTGGAGGGAGCATGAGTCTCGGCCTCGCGCATAAACTACCGTCCACCCCGCTGTTCCTCCACGGCCTCAACTCCTCCATCGACGGGACCAAGGGGCAGTGGTTCCATCGTCATTTCCCTCACGTCCGGATGCAGAACTACCAGGGCGATCTGTTGCAGCGCTTGGCTCAGCTGGATGAACAGGTGGCTGGGCTGGAGCCGTTGGTGCTGGTGGGATCGAGCTTTGGCGGGCTGATGGCTGCCTGCTTCGCCCTCCGCCACCCTGAACGCTGCCAACGGCTCGTGCTGCTGGCCCCGGCGCTTCATGTCACGGACTATCACCCCCCGGCCACGCGCATCGCTGTGCCGACGCTGGTAGTCACTGGCAAGTACGACACAGTCTGCCCGACGGACCTGGTTGTGCCCAAGGCTCGGGCCAGCTTCGCAACACTGGAAGTGCAGCGCGTGGATGACGACCACATGCTCCGCCGCACCTTCCCCACCCTGGACTGGCCCAATCTGCTTGCCTGAGCAAAACCAGGAGTTTTGGGCGATCTAGCAACTGATTGACTACACCAGGGGGGACACTTCGCTTTGGTACCCCACAAAAGTTTATCTCGGCCCGAAAAGAGCCATTTCCAGGCTCTGCTCCCAGGTGAAGATGCCGAAATACGGTGAATTCGTGGGCAACAGGTCACCCTCGACAACGACGACGGCAACTCGCTCGCTCACCGGCAGAATGATCAGTCTGCAGGCTGTTTCACCTTGGGTTTTCTCGCGCAGCTCGACAGGTAGCAGTTCGATCGACGACCAGTTGGTTCCTACAACAGTTCCTGATAGTTGAGCGAGCGCAGCCAGGTGACGGAGTTGGAGCCAACCGGGATCTACTCTTGGGGGCAGTCAGCCGGTGTGCCCGCCGTTTTGAACGACTGTGCCGCCTTGACCGATAACCAGTGCCGGCACGAACGGTCCTCACTCACAAGAACGGCCGGTATGACGACAAAATGATGTTCCGACGAAGCAACACTGCGCTGGACAACGTGAAGAAG
>JAVEYP010000183.1:0-4998 GCA_034003445.1 Desulfobulbus sp. | reverse complement strand
GCGGGTCAGCGCCCGCCCGTACGTCTTACTGTTCCTAATAGAGAATGAATCTGCCGTCTTTAATCGTTATTAGGGCGAAGGATTCGCTGTCCAGCCCTGTGCGGTTCTGCGGCGAGAAGGAGAACGTCTGGCCACGGCCTCGGGGGAGCGGCTGTTGCCAAAACTGTGGCTCTGGGACAGCGGCATGCGCCAGTTGGTCTGGCGCATATTCGTCTCGATGATGTCTTGGGCCAGCGCTACCGATCAGTTGATCACCGCCTGCATGTCCGAGGTGGTTTTTATTTTGGCCACCAAGGCGCTCAGGTCTGTAACCCTGCTGTCATAAGTTTCGAACAGGATCACACGGGTAACCTAGGTGGGTGCCACCTTTTCCAACTGCCTCTTGTTGGCCGTGAAGGATGCGTTAGTGCCGTCCGCGCGAGGGTGGCGGCTAACTGCCGGCGCGCTGGCGCCCTACAGAGCGCAGATTTGCTCCCCGGTGAGCAGGGTGAAGCCCGCCTGCTGCACTATCTCGATGGCCCGGTCCATGTCGTCGAAGCGGAAGATGAGCACCGCGTTAGCGCCGCTCTTGTTAACAAAGGCGTACATGTACTCGACGTTCAGCTCGGCCTCGTGGGCTACCTTGAGCACACCGGCCAGGCCGCCGGAACGGTCCGGGACCTCGACGGCGACGACGTTGGTCTTGCCCACGGTGAATCCGCCGGCGCGCAGGACCTCCTTGGCCAGGTCGACCTTGTCGACGATCAGGCGGAGGATGCCGAAATCGGCGGTGTCGGCCACGGACAGGGCCCGAATGTTGATGTCGTTGTCGGCCAGGATTCTGCTGATTTCTGCCAATCGGCCGGACTTATTTTCTAAAAATACCGCAATCTGCTCTACCCGCATAGCATCCTCCAGAAGTGTGGGATATGGATCGAGCGGCTCCCGGCTCACGCTGTGCGCCGGTCGATCACTCGTTGTGCCTTGCCCTCGGAGCGTTGGATGGAGCGGGGCTCGACCAGCTTGACCTGGCAGGTGACGCCGAGCATGTCCTTGATCTCCGCACGGATCTTTTGCGCCAGCCGCTCGAGCACCTTGATCTCGTCGGAGAAGGTGTGCTCGCTCACTTCGACGAGCACCGCCATGACGTCGAGGTTGCCTTCGCGGCTGATCTCGATCCTGTAGTGAGGCTCGACTCCCTCGATCCCCATGAGCACATGCTCCACCTGTGAGGGGAAGACATTCACCCCGCGGATGATGAGCATGTCGTCGGTGCGACCGGTAACCTTGTCCATGCGCACGAGGGTGCGGCCGCAGCCGCACGGCTCGAGGATAAGCCGGGAGATGTCCTTGGTGCGGTAGCGGATGAGCGGGAAGGCCTCCTTGGTCAGGGTGGTGAACACCAATTCACCGGCCTGGCCGTAGGCCAGGGGTTGCAGGGTTTCCGGGTCGATGACCTCGGGCAGGAAGTTGTCCTCGAGGATGTGCATGCCGCGCTCCGAGTGGACGCATTCCATGGACACACCCGGGCCGATGACCTCGGAGAGGCCGTAGATGTCGAGCGCTTTGATACCCAGCTTGCGTTCGACCTCCTCGCGCATGTTGACACTCCACGGTTCGGCCCCGTGGATGCCGACCCGCAGCTTGAGATCGTCTGGGCTGATGCCGGCGTCGGTCATGGCATCAGCCAGGTTGAGGGCATAGGAGGGGGTGGACATGAGCACGGTGGAGCCGAAGTCGCGCATGATGGTCACCTGACGCTTTGAGTTGCCGCCGGAAACCGGGATGACCGTGGCCCCGAGGGCCTCGATACCGTAGTGCGCACCAAGGCCGCCGGTGAACAGGCCGTAACCGTAGGCGTTGTGCACCATGTCCCCCGGGGTCACCCCGGCCATGAGCAGGCAGCGGGCGATCACTGAGGCCCACAAAGTAATGTCTGCCTGGGTGTAGCCGACCACCGTAGACTTGCCGGTGGTGCCGGAGCTGGCGTGCACCCGGATGACGTCGTCCATGGAAGTGGCGAACAGCCCAAAGGGGTAGTTGTCGCGCAGGTCATCCTTGGTGGTGTAGGGCAGGTGGTGCAGGTCCTCGAGACTGCGGATGTCTGTGGGTTTGATACCAACAGTGTCCATCTTCTCGCGATACGGCCGCACCCTGTCGTAAACCCGCTGCACCAGCAGCTGCAGCCGTCGCAGCTGAATAGCCTCCAGCCCCTCACGGGGGAGGGTTTCGATTTCTTCCCAGTTCATCGCGCACCACCTCCGTGCTCGCTTGGCACCGCCTTCAGGCATAGACCGCCGCCCGCCCGGCGGTAAACGCCTGCTTGTTGACCTCGCGGAACTGCTCCTTGATCGTCTCGTCGATCACTTGCAAGAACACCTCAGGGCTCACAGCCAAAAAGTTGGACATGGCGCCCACCATGGCAACGTTGGCGGTACGCAATTCCCCGACCGACTCGGCCACGGCAAAGGCGTCCACGGCCACCACGTTGATGTGTCTGGATTTGAGTTCGTCGAGGATGTTTTCCGGATAACTGGCCTTGCCCAACGCCACCGAAGGGGGCAGTATCTTTTGGGTGTTGACCACCACGGCGCTGTCCCGGTGCAGGTAGGGTAGATAACGGACCGCCTCAAGGATCTCGAAGGCCACCAGGATGTCGGCACAGCCCGGCTCTATAAGTGGTGAGTAGACCTTCTGGCCGTAGCGCAGGTGCGCCTCTACCGAGCCGCCGCGCTGTGCCATGCCGTGCACCTCACTCTTTTTGACGTCAAAGCCGGCCGCCAGCTGGGCATGCGCGGTCAGCTCGCTGGCCAACAGAATGCCCTGGCCGCCCACGCCGGAAAAGAGAATATTGCCGCTCTGCTTCATCACTTTGCCTCCCTCTTGGTGATCGCTTCGAACTTGCACACCGCGGCGCACTGGCCACAGCCGTTGCACTGGACCTCGGCGATCTGTGCAAAGCCTTTCTGTTTCTCGCGGTAACCGCGGGCCTTGGCCTCCTCCGGGGTGAGCGGCGTCCAGCTGATGGCCGGGCAGCCCATCTGCACGCACAGCGAGCAGCCGGTGCAGTTGTCCAGATTAGTGAAGTAGGCCTGTTTTTTCCTTCTAACCTCCTCGGGCAGGAGCACGCAGGGCGCGCGGCTGATGATCACCGACGGCTCGGGGGAGGCAATCTCCTCTTTGAGCACCTTGCGGGTGGCTTCGACGTCGTTCGGGTTGACCACTACCACCCGCCCAACGCCCATGGCCTCACAGAACTTCTCCAGGTTGAGCGCTGGCGTCGCCTCACCACGGATGTTGCGACCCGAGGCCGGGTTGTCCTGGTGGCCGGTCATGGCCGTGGTGCGGTTGTCGAGGATGATCACCGAGGCGTAGGAACCGTTGTAGACCATGTTCAACAGGCCGGTAATGCCGGAGTGCATGAAGGTCGAGTCGCCGAGCACGGCCACCACCTTACCCTGGCCACTGGCGCCGAGCGCCTTGCTCATGCCGTGCGCCATGTTGATCGAGGCGCCCATGCACACGCAGGCGTCCATGGCCGACAGCGGCGGCAGGAAGCCGAGGGTGTAGCAGCCGATGTCGCCGGAGACGAATACGTCTTTCATCTTCGACAGCCCGTAGAACAGGCCGCGGTGCGGGCAACCGGCGCACATGTTCGGCGGCCGCATGGGCAGTTCAAGTGGCGCGAACATCTCGCCGATGGACTCCGGCGCCACTGCCTTGCGGACAATAAACGAGTTGAGTTCACCCTGGTTGGGGATCAGGTCCTTGCCGCGACAGGCAATGCCCATAACCTTGAGGTGGTTCTCGATAAACGGGTCAAGTTCCTCGACCACGATCAGCTCGTCCACGGTTGCGGCGAAGGCGCGGATCATCCGCTCCGGCAGGGGCCAGACCATACCGAGCTTGAGTACCGGCGCGCTCGGAAACGCCTCCTTGACGTAGTTGTAGGGCACCCCGGAGGTGATAAAGCCGCGCCGGCCAGTGCCAGGCTCAATTCGGTTTTCCGGCAGGGCCTCGGCCAGCTCGCGGGCGACAGCCATGCGTTTCTCCACAGCCTGGCGCCGTACGCGGGCGTTTCCGGGCAGCATGACCAGTTTGGCTGGGACTTTTTCGATGGACGGCTCGGCCACCTCGACGCGTTTGCCCTTGTCGACCACGCCCTTGACGTGAGCGATGCGGGTGGTGATACGCAGGATCACTGGTGTGTCCAACTGCTCGCTCAGTTCGTAGGCCCGGATCATCATCTCCTTGGCCTCGGCCGGGTCGGAGGGCTCGAGCAGCGGCACCTTTGCGGCGTAGGCATAGTTGCGGTTGTCCTGCTCGTTCTGCGAGCTGTGCATCTGCGGATCGTCGGCGTTGACGATTACCAGGCCGCCGCGCACGCCGGTGTAGGCGGCGGTGAACAGCGGGTCAGCGGCTACGTTGAGGCCAACGTGTTTCATGGTGGCCAGTGCCCGCGCACCGGCAAAGGAGGCGCCGATGGCCACTTCGAGGCCGACTTTCTCGTTCGGTGCCCACTCAGTGTAGACACCTGGGTAATGTGAAAGGTTGCCCATGATCTCGGTGGACGGCGTTCCCGGGTACCCCGAGGCGACTCTGACGCCGGCCTCCCAGGCGCCGAGGGCAATGGCCTCGTTGCCGGACATCCACAGTTTTGTTTCTTTGTCAAACGCCACGTCGTTCCTCCTGTGCCCGACCCGTTTCGGGTCCGGAGATTGTCCTGGTTGCGGGGCGCCCGCAGTGTCGGTAGCGAACAGCCGGATGACGGTCTTTCGCCTGCACCCTTCTCTGTCCCCGCTGGTCTGTCGGCAGGGGATTGAAGCCAAATTCCTTACCCCGAAGTCAGCGGGTTAGGCAAGTGCTTTTTCCCGCCGTCAATTGGTCCCGGAACCCTCTAGCGGGCCGTTTTTTCGACCGGGGCGGGCTCCGTCATGCGCACAGTGAGGGTCCATTCGCCCCCCTCTCGGCTGAGCCCGGTGGTGGCGACCACGCTTTCAGTGGCGCGCATCAGCTGCT
>JAVEYP010000182.1:0-5051 GCA_034003445.1 Desulfobulbus sp. | reverse complement strand
GGCATCGTCTTGCTCATCCGTCTGTGGTTGGCCACGGAGGTCGAGGAAGATGGTGAGCGGTTTGCGACCGTCAAAGGTGTGCCCCAGGGTTCTCCGATCTCACCATTGCTTGCCAACCTCTATCTCGACCAACTCGATGAAGCATTGCTGGACGAGCACCTGCGTTTAGTTCGCTTTGCCGATGATTTTCTGGTTCTTTGTGCAAGCCGCAACCAGGCCCAGGACGCCCTGGAACTCACTGAGGATATCTTGCACAGTCTGCGCTTGCGCCTGAATGCTCAGAAAACCAGGATAGTTGATTTCAAGACCGGATTCCGCTTCCTTGGGGTGCGCTTTATCCGTTCGTTGGTGCTCGAATCCTCGGTTCCGGACAATGCGCCCTCTTTGGCCCCACAAAAAGTTTTTCCCCAACGTGTTCGCGAAGAGTCATGGGACGCCTCTCCCCCGGAACCTCCGGAAACCGACGCATCTGAACCAGCCGACACTGACGCCGTCCCATTGACCGCTGCCTGTGGAGAAGAAACGCTTCGCGAGATCGACCCCCGCCTGCGCACCCTTTACCTCCTGGACCATTGCCATGTGTTGGGCAAGGAATCGGAGCGTTTCGTGATCCGTCGGAACGGGCGACTGATCCAAGAAATTCCCGCCATAAAGGTCGACCAAGTCATGATCTGCGGGAATTCGCAGATCACCACCCAGGCCATGCATTTCTGCCTGCACAAGCATATTCCCATCCACTTGCTGTCTGCCCTTGGCCGATATCAGGGCATGATCAGTTCCTTTGATACCGCGCCGGTGGTCCTGCACCGGGACCAATTTGCCACTGCCGGCGAACCCCACTTCTTGCCTTGCGTTGGCAAGGGAATTTGTCCGTGGAAAATTGGAGAACACACGAGTGGTGCTCCTCCGCCTGGGCCGACGCAGGGATCTCCCTCACCTGCAAAAGGCCGCGGCTCAACTCAAGGTGCTTGCCGGAGAGTTGCCAACAGCGGAAACACTTGATCACGTGCGCGGCCTGGAGGGCAGCGGCGCCCGGGTGTTTTTTACCGCCGTGGCCGACACACTTGATCCGGCCTGGGGCTTTCACGGTCGTCAACGGCGCCCTCCGCCCGACCCGGTCAACGCCTTGTTTTCCTATGGCTACACCCTGCTTTTTCACAACACCTGTTCGCTGTTGCTCACGCGGGGGCTGAATCCCCATGTGGGGTATCTCCATGCTCTCAGACGCGGCCATCCGGCCTTGGCCTCGGATCTCATGGAAGAATTCCGGCCGATTATCGTCGACGCTGTGGTCCTTAAACTGGTGCTGAACAAGCAAATCAGGCCCGAAGGGTTCAACCTTGCCTCCGCTGCTTCACCTGGTTGCCTGATGAGCCGTGAAACAAAGGAGGTGTTCATTCGTCACCTGGAGGCTAAATTCAATGCTTCGCTGACCCATCCGGTGAGTGGTCGGCGACTAGATTACCGACGATGCATAGAGCATCAGGCACGTGAATTAGTCGACGTTATACAGGGAGGGCAGCTTCGCTATCGCCCCATGGTGCTGCGCTGAACCGCTTTTGGGTGATTGCTTACGATATCGAGGATGACGCTGTCCGCAGGAAGGTGGCTGATCTCCTGGAAAACCACGGGGAACGGGTGCAATACTCGGTGTTCGAATGCAGGCTGCCGCGAAAGCGGTTTACCGTCCTCCGCCAACAAGTGCTGCGCCTGCTGCATGCCGATGATAGTTTACGCTGTTACCCCTTGTGCCGCTGGTGCCGCCAGGCCATTGCCTGGCAGGGTGAGGGTGCCGCCCCGGAAGATGAAGGGTTTATCATTGCATGAGGACGCAACTGTATATCGTCTGCTTTGATGTGCGCGACCGGGTACGATTACGGCGGGTCGCAGATGCATTGGAAAATTTTGGTACGCGGGTGCAACGCAGCCTGTTTGAATGTCATCTTGACGCTAGGCACCTTGATCTGCTGCAGGAACGTTTGGCAGCGCTGATTGACGAGAAGTATGACCAGGTCCGGTACTATCCGTTGTGTCGCAAGGATACCTCGGCTATTCTCGTTGACGGGCCTGGAAAAAGGACCAGGGATGCGGATTATTTCTTGATTTGAAAATAGAAAAAACTCTGCGGGAGGACACCCACGAAACACGCCAAGAGCCCGGGCTGCGGCGCGAATTGCGTGCGCGTTGGCAAAGGACCAGAAAACTACAAAAAAGAACGGCAACAAAGCAAGATAGGCCCCAGGCAAAGGACATCAAGCGCAGTACACTGAAATCATTGACAAAATTACATTTTGAGGAGGTGATGGATAGGGTTGGACGAGCGGGGAGGGTGCCGCGCCGAAAACCGTCAGAAAAGCTGATAGAGCGCAGTATGTTAGCGGGGTAGGGCTGGAATGACCGGATAGATGCAAACGGGATGAAGACGTGGTGAAATAGGAGCCGGTGTCGGTGAAAGTCAGCAGGCTGGAATGACCGGATAGATGCAAACGGGATGAAGACTCCTCGTCGTAAGCCATGTATCCCCTTTCTACTGAAGCTGGAATGACCGGATAGATGCAAACGGGATGAAGACTCTGCGTTAACGCAGACGATGATGCTGATCCCCCCTCACGCTGGAATGACCGGATAGATGCAAACGGGATGAAGACTCTCTTTTATTTTTTTTAAAAACAAAGAATTTAAACAGCTGGAATGACCGGATAGATGCAAACGGGATGAAGACCCTTACCGTCGGGCAGAATCTCCTTCACGATGTAAAGCTGGAATGACCGGATAGATGCAAACGGGATGAAGACACCGCCAGTAGAAGGGGGAGAGCATTAAAACCTTTATTGCGCTGGAATGACCGGATAGATGCAAACGGGATGAAGACAAACGTTGACCTTCAGGCTTGCCCTTCCAATATTTGTTGCTGGAATGACCGGATAGATGCAAACGGGATGAAGACTGTGGTAAGTGTAGTATCGTTGTTCAGTTCAGCAATCTCCGCTGGAATGACCGGATAGATGCAAACGGGATGAAGACTAGATCGTGCAGCTCTCGAACGCGTACGACACCGGCGTGGCTGGAATGACCGGAGAGATGCAAACGGGATGAAGACTCTGTGCCCTTTTCCAGGACATCTGGTCCAATCGGAGGCAGCTGGAATGACCGGAGAGATGCACACTGCCAATCAATACTGTCCCGCAGGGAAGCCGTGAAACAGCAGTCGCGCCCGCTTTGAACGGGCTAAATTGTCAGTTTCGCCTCGGGCAGGCCTTTTTTTCACCCGCCAATGGATACATCCGGCATGAGCCGCTGTTTTAACCGGAACAAGCTGGCAAAACGTTGTTTCCAGGGCGGAGTCCTCCGTCCGGCCTGCCGCTGCGGTTACGCGAAAAGCTCCTGATCTTTGTCGATTTGTCTGCTGCCCCTTACCCGCTCATCATAGGGTGGACACGGCAGTCCTTCAAATCCCTGGGCGATCATGCGGAGGATCCTCTCCATGGACGGGGCAATGAACGTATGAAAAGAGCTGCGCATTCGCTCCCATAACGATCGCTTGCTGCTCACTTTCGCACGGGCGGCCTGAAAGAGCGGGCAGCACATCTGCTCGGGAATTACTGCTGAAACAGGGAGACAGAACCAGGAGAGACAGGTAATGGCGGCGGACTTGCAGCACGTCGTGTCGGATGCCACGCTTTTTCAAACGTGCGAACGGGGGGAGGACAACCAGGGGTGTGCCGGGGTGGATCGACAGGAGATCAACGATTTTAGCTGTGGATTGGGCCGCACCTGACCTGCGTGCGGAAAGAGGGCCCAGCCGGAATCTATCGCCCCCTGTCCCTGCTTCGCGCCTGGGTGCACGGCAGGGTCCTCGGCGAGATCCTGGCCCTGCAGGCGGAAAACTCTGCCAGGACATAATTGAGCTGTTCAACCCGTTCGAGGCCAAGGTGCCGAATCTGGTTGCTGCTGGCATGGCTGACGATCTCGGGCCCCAGATCGCCTGCGCCCTGCCCTCCACCCATTTCGCCGCGGCGCAAAACCTGCGACCGGAGTCGGTCACCTTCCCCTACCGGGAGGCTGTCATTTGTAAGGAGATCGAAAACAAGGCTAGGTTGGCGAGCCCCTGTTCGAGCAGGCGATCGCCAACTGGCAGGGGCTGAACGCCCGCGAGCGGGACAGTGCCACCAGCAGCGGCCCATGCCAGTGGTGTCCGGTTAAGAATTTTCAGGGAGTGCTGCGCAAAAAAAAAAGCGCAAAAAATTGAATTTTCTTTGGTCTGGCGACCGGGATCAAGGGAGGCGAGCCCCTTATGCGATGGGTTAGGACCACAACACAACCTAACCCATACAGAACTCGAACGAAAAAAAGGGAGTCACAGCCTGTGCTGTAACTCCCTGATTTTGCTGGTGGGCCGTCGCGGATTCGAACCGCGGACCAATTGATTAAGAGTCAACTTCAATGAAAAATAAACGCAAAGTATAATATAGATATTTAACTGTTTTTCCATAAATTTATAATTTACATTCCAAAAAATCCCCGCTATCTTCATTTGGCAAAGCTAGGTTTTCGGGTCGTTTTTGTAGAACCCGTGTAGAACCAGAATTTTACCGGGAGGATTTTAATGGAATCTCATTTTTCGTTTACTTCCAACAAATTAAAGAATCTATCACCTAAAACAAAACGATATCTTGTTTACGACACGAAACAACCTGGGTTAAGGCTATATGTTACGCCTACGGGCATAAAGACCTTCCAATTCCAAGTCCGTTCAAAACAGCTTGATAGGGTTGTCACAAGGACCTTGGGCAAGTTTCCTAGTCTTAAGGTCGAAGAGGCAAGGAATCAGGCAGCAGCCCTCCTGAAGGATGTAAACTCCGGCGTAGATATCGAAGCTATTAAACGTGACGATCGGCGCCAAAGACTACTCGCCCCCACAGTTAGTGATTTTGCTGATGAATATTTGGAAAAATACGCAAAGTTAAAGAAAAAGACTTGGCAAGCAGATCAGCGTATTCTGGAAATGTATGTTTTACCGGTTATCGGACGGACCAAAATGAAAGAGGTTA
>JAVEYP010000181.1:0-5070 GCA_034003445.1 Desulfobulbus sp. | reverse complement strand
CCCTATTCCCAGGCCACCCGCTCCGGTAACCTGCTGTTCGTCTCCGGCACCCTGCCCGTTGACCCGCGGACCGGACAACTGGTCCAGGGCGAGATTGAGCAGCAGACCCACCAGGTCTTCGCTAATCTCACCGCGATCGCTGCAGCTGCGGGCGGCCACCTTGGCGACGCGGTCAAGGTGACGGTTTTCCTTACCGACCTCGGCAACTTTCAGCGCGTCAATGCCGTGTACCGCCAATACTTCCAGGATCCCTACCCGGCACGAAGCACGATCCAGGTGGCTGCCCTACCCCTCGGCGCACCTCTGGAGGTGGAAGCAATCATCGCCTTGACAGGGACGCCACCCCCCTCCGGCTGAGAGGAGGCCAAGCCGAGCCGCGAGGGAGAACCTCGCGCCTCAGCGCTGCTCATACCGTCCGCCACCACCGCGCAATCCCCTGTTTTTCTCACCTTCCGGACCGCTAGGGCGTCCATGCGGGCCAACAGAAAATATTTGACAGTCCAACGCAATTGAAATAGATGTTGCGTACTTTTCGACTGTTCGGTTTCGTTTAGACTGCTTGTCGCCGTGCAGTTTCGGCAGGACCTTGCACGTATCTCTCGTTGATTATCCCCACCCGGACGATCAACGGCTCTGAGCGCGCCCGTGTCCCGTCCCACCCACACCCCTGCCCTGTCAGGGGCGCACGGTTCCGACAAACGATCGCAGATCACCCCCACACAAGGAGAACACAGTGGCCTATTCCTCTATTGAACTGACCAGCACCGAAGGTATCGCTACCCTCACCTTCAATCGTCCCAAGGCACTCAACGCTCTCAATGGTGCCCTCCTCGCAGAGCTTGCCGACGCCATCGAACACATCAACGAGGACGAATCTGTCCGCGTTCTGATCCTCACCGGTGCCGGCGAAAAATCCTTTATCGCCGGCGCTGACATCACCGAGATCGCCACCCTGTCCCCGCTGGGCGCCAAGAAATTCGCACTGGTGGGCCAGGGGATTATCAGCAGTCTGCAGGCACTCCCTATCCCGGTGATTGCCGCGGTCAACGGCTTCGCCTTGGGCGGCGGCTGTGAAATGGCCCTGGCCTGCGATTTCATCTATGCCTCGGAAAAGGCCATCTTTGGCCTGCCGGAGATCACCCTTGGCCTCATCCCCGGTTTCGGCGGCACCCAGCGCCTGGCGCGTCTGATCGGCGCCAACCGCACCAAGGAGATGGTCTTCACCGGTCGCCACCTGACCGCGGCCGAGGCCAGGGAAATCGGCCTGGTCAACAAGATCTTCGCCCCGGAGGAGCTGATGCCCGCGACCCTCAAGGTCGCCCAGGGGATTAGTGGCAAGGGTAAGGCCTCCCTCTCTGCCGCCAAACAGACCATCGGCCAGGGGTTGAACACGGACCTGGCGACCGGCCTGGGCATTGAACGGGATGCCTTTGCCCTCTGCCTGGCCAGCCCGGACGCCAAGGAGGGCACCTCCGCGTTCCTGGAAAAACGAAAACCCGTGTTCACCGGTAGCCTAAACGGTTAACAAGCGCGTCCCCTGACGGACGACCCGCAATCCGCAACAACCCGTTGGCCGGCCCTGCCGACCGACGTTCACATTCCCCACTAAAAGGAGAGGCAGACATGGAAGTAAAGACGTTCGGTGTGATCGGTGCTGGCCAGATGGGCAACGGCATCGCGCAGGTGGCGGCGACCAGCGGCCTTGCCGTTATCATGAACGATATCAAGCAGGAATTTGTCGACCGCGGCCTGGCAAACATCACCAAGAACCTGCAGCGCAGCGTTGACAAGGGCAAACTTGCCGCCGATGAAAAGGACCGCATCCTTGCCCGCATCACCACCAGCGTGGACCTGAAGGACATGGCCGCCGCAGATTATGTGGTCGAAGCGGCCAGTGAGAACGAGGCCATCAAGTTCCAGATCTTCCAGACCCTTGAAGAGGTCTGCCCTCCGCACGTCATCCTTGCCTCCAACACCTCCTCCATCCCGATTGGCCGCATCGCCTCCAACACCAAGCGGCCCGACAAAGTGATCGGCATGCACTTCATGAATCCGGTGCCGGTGATGAAACTGGTGGAGGTCATTTGTGGCCTGGCGACCTCTCCCGAGACCCTGGAGACGACCTTGGAGCTGACCCGGCTGATGAACAAGACCCCGGCCCGCGCCAACGACTACCCGGGCTTCATCGCCAACCGCATCCTCATGCCGATGATTAACGAGGCGGTCTTCTGTCTCTATCACGGCGTCGGCGAACGCGACGACATCGACACGGTCATGAAACTGGGCATGAACCACCCCATGGGCCCGCTGGCCCTGGCCGACCTGATCGGCCTGGACACCTGCCTGGCGATCCTCAACACCCTCTACCAGGGGCTCGGCGACCCCAAATACCGACCGTGTCCGCTGCTCCGCCAGTACGTCGAAGCGGGCTGGCTCGGCCGTAAGTCAGGCCGGGGCTTCTACCCCTATTAATAACCGCTCCGCCAGCCGCAGACCGCAGGCAACAGCAACCCGGGGCGGCACGCCACCCCGGGTTGCCCAAAGACGCTGCAAAGAGGAAGAACATGACCATGGCCGAACCGGCAGTGCAGGACCAATATCCCGACGACTACGCCCACTGCTTTGGCTGCGGCCGGCTCAACCCCCTTGGGCTTCATCTCAAAAGTCGCTGGGACGGAGAGGAGACGGTCTGCCGGTGTACACCGGACAGCAAATACACCGGCGGCTTTCCGGGGTATCTCTACGGCGGCATGATTGCCTCGCTGATCGACTGCCACGCCGCGGCCACAGCGGCAGCGGCCAAGGCCCGGGCGGACAACACGCCGATTTCGCGTTTTGTCACCGCCTCGCTGCAGGTCGACTACCTGAAACCAACGCCAATCGACACAGAACTCGAACTCCGTGGCCGAGCGGTCGAGATCAAGGACCGTAAGGTGACCGTGGAGGTTACGCTCACCGCCCTGGACAAACTTTGCGCCAAGGGTCGCATCATCATGGTGCAGATCAAGGGCCAGTAGTGACCCGCAGTCTCGCCTAACCGGAACGCAACCATTTGTGAGAGCAGCACAACCTTCCTAGGGGAAAAAAACGCATGAATTTCGAATTGACTGAAGAGCATAAACTGATCCGCGACATGGTCAGGAGTTTCGCCGAGGCCGAGGTCGCGCCGTCCGCCCGCATCCGCGATGAAGAAGAGCGTTTTGACCGGGCACTGATGTACGACCGGCTGGGCGAACTGGGACTGACCGGGATCGTCTTCCCCGAAGAGTACGGCGGCGCCGCCGCCGACTACATCAGCTACGCCATTGCCGTGGAAGAATTGTCCCGCGTCTGCGGCTCTACCGGCGTGACCCTCTCGGCCCACCTGTCCCTGTGCGCCAACCCGATCTACATGTTCGGCAGTGAGGAGCAGAAGCAGAAATTCCTGGTGCCCTTGGCCACGGGCGAGAAAATGGGCGGCTTTGGCCTGACCGAGCCCTCTGCCGGCTCCGACGCGGGCGGCACCCGCACCACCGCCACCCGCGATGGCGACGACTGGATTCTCAACGGCTCCAAGATCTTCATCACCAACGGTGGCGAGGCCGAGATCTACGTGGTGCTGGCGCGCAGCGACAAATCTGCGGAAAAGCACCGCGGCATCAGCGCCTACATCGTCGAGAAAGGCACGCCTGGCTTCTCCTTTGGGAAGAAGGAAGCCAAGATGGGCATCCGTTCCTCACCCACTATGGAACTGGTGTTCGAAAATTGTCGTATCCCCTCCGAGAACCTGCTCGGCCAGGAGGGTCAGGGCTTCAAGGTGGCCATGAAGACCCTTGACGGCGGCCGCATCGGCATCGCCGCCCAGGCGCTCGGCCTTGCTCAGGGCGCCTTTGACGCAGCGCTCGCCTACACCAAGGAGCGCGAACAGTTCAACAAGCCCATCTCCTCGTTTCAGGGTGTGTCCTTCCAGTTGGCGGACATGGCCACGCAGATCGAAGCGGCCCGGCTGCTCATCTACAACGCGGCCTTCCGGGCCAGCGCCGGGCTGTCGTATTCCCAGGAGTCGGCCATGGCCAAGCTTTTTGCCAGCGAAACGGCCATGAAGGTCACCACCCAGGCCGTCCAGTTGCTCGGCGGCTACGGCTACACCCGTGACTTCCCGGTGGAGCGGATGATGCGGGATGCCAAGATCACCGAAATCTACGAGGGCACCAGCGAAGTGCAGCGGGTGGTCATCGGCGCGACCCTGACCAGGTAGCGGCCACGGCCGGGTCGCTGTCGTCGACCCGGCCTCACCTCAGGACTGTTTGAGGAAACCAGAAGAGAGAGCGGTGCACACTGCCTCTCTTCTTCTGTCCACGCAGGAAGCGATCGTCTATTTTTTCGGAAGTAAGAGGGGGAGAAAGCCGGGATGGAGTTCAGCCGTGAAATCTATTGGAATGTCGGTCATGGGGTGCTGACCCTGGCACCCATGTACGGCCTGCTGCTGGTCGCACTCGCCGTGTTCGTCCTCGGCTGTCTGCAACGGATCAGGGTCTACCAACTCGGCCAGCCCGTTGCCCGAACCGACGAACGAGGCAAGCGGATCGGGGCCATGTTCAGCAGCGTTTTGCTGCAGAATAAAGTCTTCCGGGTGGTCGGCGCAGGCACGGCCCACGCCGTCTTTTTTTGGAGCTTTTTCCTCCTCTTTATCGGCACCCTTTTGATCGTCGCCCAGGCCGATTTCACCGACCTCTTTTTCGACATCAAATTCCTGAAAGGCAATTTCTACAAAGGGTATTCGCTCGTTCTCGACCTAGCTGGGCTGGTGGCGATTGTCATGCTGCTGGGACTCGCCGTGCGCCGCTACCTGTACCGGCCCAAGGGATTACCCACCAAGGGCGATGACGCGCTCATGCATGGCCTGTTGCTCGCCATCCTGGTGACCGGCTTTGTCATCGAAGGTGCCCGCATGGCCGTCACCGAGATGGGCACGCCGCTGGCCAGCTGGTCGCCGGTTGGTCTGGTGGTGGCCAAAATGCTCGGCACCATCGATGAACCAGGACTGCGCGCCCTGCATGCCGTCCTCTGGTGGTTCCATCTGCTGCTCGC
>JAVEYP010000180.1:0-5073 GCA_034003445.1 Desulfobulbus sp. | reverse complement strand
TTGTGGCATGGAACCTCGCATCAGCGAAATTGTCAATAATCCATATCAAAACAGAGTTATAGGTAATTTTACCGGGGTTGCTTTCTTGATTCCTTTGCGGTAGACAACTACCTGCTACCACTAATCAAGGGAGACCCGCATGCGTTGTTCCCGCCTCACCGTTCTTTTTCTCCTCCTCGCTCTGCCTTCCACTTGCTTGTCCTGGCCAGCCAAGGTCGTCTCCGTTGCCGATGGTGACACCATCAAGGTACTCCGCGATGGCCGGCAGGTGAAGAAGGCCATACTGTACGGCATCGATTCGCCTGAAAAGGGGCAAGAATTCGGCCAGCAGGCATAAGGTTTAACCGCCGCCTTGGTTGCCGCCAGGAAAGTCAATGTGGAGCAGAAGGATGTCGATCGATACGGGAGGATCGTTGGCCTGGTGGAAGTCAATGGCCAGAGCCTCAACGAGCTGATTATCCAGAACGGCTATGCGTGGGTGTTTGCGGAATACTGCAACGAGAAGTTCTGCGATGATTGGGTGAGGTTGGAAGGGACCGCCAGACAGCAGAAGAAAGGGATGTGGCAAGACTCAGTGGTTGTGCCGCCCTGGGAATGGCGGGCAGCACAGAGGGAAGGAAAGCAAACCGTGCCGCAACCAGAGCCTCCGGTTATTCTGATTGGAGAGAAACCGAATACTGTTCCCGAAGAATCTTGGCTGTCGAAAGTAAGGAAGGCGTTGACTCCGGGTAGCCCATCAGGCAGCGAGAGTACTCCCGAAGAGGCGCAGTATCACTGCGACGGCAGAACCCACTGCTCGCAAATGACCTCGTGCGAGGAAGCGACATTCTTTCTGAACAACTGCCCTGGCACCAAGATGGATGGGAACAATGATGGGATACCCTGCGAAAGGCAGTGGTGTAATTGACCAGAAGCCCAGATAAAGCAGTAGTAAACATTTATTGGAAAAATTCTGCTTCTCAGCCTATGGGGGAGTGGAGGAATACGGTTTCTGGCAATTTTTCAATATTGGATGATAGCCTGTTAGCAAAAGCCCAAAACCGGCGCCCAATGGAACGTCTGGTTAGAGCCTATGAATGATATTCGGAAACCTGTTAACGAGACTTGTTGGGCGTCATAATCAGGGATTGGTATGAGCGGTGACATAAAGAAGATTGATTCGATAAAAAACTTGGCAGTCTTTCGGGACTTTCAATGGGCATTATCGGTAAGAGACGGTGGGAATAACGTCGCCGAGTTTAAGAAAATCAATATCCTATATGGTCGTAATTATTCTGGAAAAACAACATTGTCCCGGATTTTTAGAGCTCTCGAAACCGGTTCGATCTCAAATAAATATAGCGCACCTGAATTTCAGCTGTCTTTTGACGGCGGCAGCAAAGCCACGCAAAACTCAATGAATAGCCATGGTCAAGTGGTTAGGGTTTTCAATGAAGACTTTGTCAGAGACAACCTACGCTTCATCGTTGATGACGAGCAGACCATCAACTCGTTCGCTATCTTGGGGGATGACAATACAAAGCTTGAGGAGGAGATCGAAAAGCATGAAGCAGAACTTGGTAACGAAGAGGATAAGTCAGGACTGCTTGGGGACCTCCTCGGTGCTGTGGAAAAATTTATTGAAGCCAAAAGGGCCCATGGCGAAAGGTCGTCAGATCTGGAAGGAAAGTTACGTGACAAAGCCAATAATGCAGGCACTGGGATTAAGCACAATAAATCGTTTGGAGATTCCAACTACAATGTGCCAAAAATAAAAAAAGACATCAAGACTGTTACCAAAGATACCTATTCTTCCCTTACTGATGAGCATGTAGGCAAGCTTCATGAACTCCTTAGAGAAGAACCTAAGCTGGAGATTTCGAAATCATCCTCATTTAATCTTCAATACTCTGCTATCACATCAAAAGCTAAAGAGCTAATTGAAAAAAAGATTCAGACATCTGACCCAATTCAGGAATTGCTAAACGATGCGGCATTGGCGACGTGGGTGAGGAATGGTCGGGAACATCATCAAGAGAAAAGACATAAGTGTGCATTTTGTGGCAGCGACCTTCCTCCACATTTATGGAAGAAGCTGGACAAACATTTCAATCAGGAGTCGGAAGAGCTACGGCAAGCACTCGATAACCTACTCGAATTGATTGACTGTGAACGGTCACGAATTCCAAATATACTGAAATTCAAGAATTCAGATTTCTATTCTAATTTCACCGCGGACTTGGATTCTCTGGCAGAACAGTTATCTGCCCAATCAACTTCTTACTGTTCAAGTTTGGATTCTATAAAAGAACAGGTTGAAAAACGAAAAGAAGACATTTTCACACCTCTAGAATTTGCTCCGCCTCAGTCTGTTGAAGATGCTTTGAATACCGTTAGGGATTCATTTGAACAACTCAGAAGCGAATCAAACCTGTTCACTGATTCGCTGAGTGCCGATCAATCGAAAGCTCGCACTGCTCTTCGTCTCCACGAAGTTTATAAGTTCATAAACGACATAAAATATGGAGATGAATGCGCAGCCATTGATGCATTGAACAAGGCTATGGGCAAAGCCGAGGAGGCCAAGAACACAGCCAAGGGCAAGGTAAATACAAAACGAGCAAAGATCAGTGAACTGAAAGCACAGCTGAAAGATGAGAGCAAGGGGGCTGACCGGGTCAACGACTATTTGAATAATTTCTTCGGTCACCAGTTTCTTTCACTCAAAGCCATTGGAGAAAACCCGGGGGATGGGCCATCGGGATACCGGTTTGAAGTAACTCGAAGCGACAAGAAAGCATTTCACCTTAGCGAGGGAGAATGTAGCCTGATAGCTTTCTGTTACTTCATGGCAAAGCTTGAGGACATCGAGACCAAAGGTAATCATCCAATCATCTGGATTGATGATCCTATTTCAAGTTTGGATGCAAATCATATCTTCTTCGTCTATAGCCTCATTAATGCAGAGATTGTAACGCCTGAAAAATATGAAGATGGCGGGGAATTAAAAGAGCGCGACCGCTTTAGGCAGTTGTTTATTTCGACTCACAATCTAGACTTTTTGAAGTACCTAAAGCGGCTTCCGGGTGCTCTGAATAAAAACAAAGCTCAATATTTTATCATTACCCGAACGGAACAAATCAGTGATATCAAATTGATGCCTCGATATCTAAAGGACTACGTCACAGAATTCAATTTCCTGTTTCATCAAATTTACAAATGTGCCCACGCGCAAATTGTGAACGATGAAAATCATGACTGTTACTACAACTTTGGCAACAACGCCCGCAAGTTCCTTGAAGCATTCTTGTACTATAAATACCCAAATGCTGTAGAGAAAGATAACAAGTTGGCTCGATTTTTCGGAGAAAATGCATTAGCCGCTTCACTTACGGATCGTATCAACAATGAGTTCTCCCATTTGGAAGGTGTATTTGAGCGAAGCGTTTTGCCAATTGATATCCCAGAGATGAAGACCACTGCAAACTTTATATTGCGTAAAATAAAGGAAAAAGACCCTGATCAGTATTCAGCCTTACTTCAAAGTATCGGTGAGCAAGACGCTCAACAGGGCGGTGCACCGGACGCCCTGATGGGCGCCGGTGACCTTTAACGTTAGCCGTTTGAAACATATTCGGATGTGCAAAACTGGAGATTAACGATGCCTATTAATGATTCATACTTAGGCTCTAAGATTGTGCGAATGTTTTTTTGTTTAGTTTTGAGAGAGGTTATTCCGCAAAATCCAACACTGGGCCGCACGGAAAAAAATGGGGGAACCCTGACAGATGAGGAATGGGATGATGAGTTTTTCGATTCTGTTAATCTTCGATTAGAAACACTACTAAAACCTCTAGATATGCAAATTGCATTTGATAGAAATAATAGAGTTTTTTCATTTGAAAAAATGAAATTATTTTCTCTCATTCCTTTTTTAGTTTCCAAAGTACATGAATTCAAAAATAAAGATATAATTATCTCAAAACCTGGTTACTCAGGTTTCAAAGTCGAAGATAGAGCCTTGTCTTTGGTTCAGAAATCGTTCATCCAAGATATCCGTGACACGCTAGGCTCAAAAATAGAGATCCATGAACTCGTATTCAGCATGGTCACATCAAGAATTTTTGTCTTTGAAATCTATTATGAGGGTTCTTTCAGAGTTAAACGAGAGTTTAATGATAAAGATATTTATTCTGAGGGAGGTGTTAGAAATGCATTGGAATCATTCTTTGGTGAAGTAGCATCGACCATTGAGCCTTTTGGATTCCAGGTAACGAGCATTCCTTCAAGACGTCAAAGAAGCCGCAACAATGAATATTCCTTTGGTGTTTATTATGCGCCACGCATTGCTTTCAGTGAGAGTGACGTTCAGGGTGAAGGATGCTACGCGATAAGAGGCAATGCCTCCACTGATGAGGTCAATATGCATGGTATTGATTTCAAGGATGCTTTGGTGGATGAAACCAATGCATTTCTGGACTCAATCCTCAATGAAAATCTCCCTACCGATGCTGATCTAATTTCAAGTAAAATTAGATATGTTGACAGTCCAGAGGAAGCCTTTGATATTTATGACGAGTTGACATGTTAACAAAAACAGCATCTGGAGGCTATTATGCTGGAAAGACCAGAAAGTGAATTACAATTTGTAACGCCTCGTGATCCTATACTTTCAGTTGAAATCGATATTGATTCTATCCCTGAAAGCTTGCATGGGTATAGCGATCTGGTAACGAGGGCATTATCTTCTGCTGCTGATAAATCTATAAAGTTGAGGGCTACGATTTATGTCTATCAATGCATGAGTATCAATTTTTATCAGCAAACGTGGTCTGCTTTTTTCGGTGTTGCTGGTGATAAAAAATTATTGGATGTGCTGCTAAATGCATTTAAATCAGCGAAAGTGGGCAAGGTCAGACTTAGCGACTACATCAATCCATCAACGGCAACCAGGGATTTTCATGTTCACCTGAATCCGTGACGCTTTAGCTCAGACTGGTGCAAACCAGTCTCGCACTGGCAATTTTGGGAGATTGTGATCTCCCGCATCCTGTTCCAGCCGCACGCTACGGCGACATTGGCGTCTTGCTCCTT
>JAVEYP010000179.1:0-5078 GCA_034003445.1 Desulfobulbus sp. | reverse complement strand
CTTCGCGATTTTCGCCGCCTTTGGCATACTCGTCATCCACGAACTCTGGGTACAACAGCAAACGGTGGAGCCGGTGCCCTACAGCGAGTTGGAGCAGTTGCTTGAGCAGGGCAAGGTCGCCGAACTGACCATTCGAGAAAACTACATCGCCGGTGAACTCAAACAGGCGGACGGCAAGGGGAAGACCATTGTTGTCGCTAATCGCGTTGATCCGAAACTGGCCGAACAGCTGTCCCACTACAATGTGCCTTTTACCCAGGTACACGAGAGCAAGTTTCTAGCCACCCTGCTCTCCTGGGTCATCCCGGCGCTGGTGTTTTTCGGCATCTGGTTTTTCATCATGAAGAAGATCACCGAAAAACAGGGGATGGGCGGTGGGTTCATGAACATTGGCAAGTCCAAGGCCAAGGTCTACGTGGAACAGCAGACCGGTGTCACCTTCGACGACGTGGCCGGGGTTGATGAGAGCAAGGCTGAGTTGCAGGAGATCATCGACTTCCTCAAGGCCCCCACCGAGTACGGCAAACTCGGCGCACGCATGCCCAAGGGTATTCTCCTGATTGGCCCGCCCGGCACCGGGAAGACCCTGCTGGCGCGGGCTGTGGCCGGTGAGGCCAACGTGCCGTTCTTCTCGATCAGCGGTTCGGAATTCGTCGAAATGTTCGTAGGCGTGGGTGCCGCGCGGGTGCGGGACATGTTTGAGCAGGCGCGCAAGTCAGCGCCGGCGATCATCTTCATCGATGAGCTGGACGCCCTGGGCCGGGCCCGCTCCGCCATGGGCATGGGCGGCAACGACGAGCGCGAACAGACCCTCAACCAGCTGCTGGTGGAACTGGACGGCTTTGATCCGAGCAGCGGCCTGGTCCTGCTAGCGGCCACCAACCGACCCGAAATCCTGGACCCGGCCCTGCTGCGCGCGGGCCGCTTTGACCGCCAGGTGCTAGTAGACCGGCCCGACAAGCTCGGCCGCATCGCCATCCTCAAGGTGCACATGAAGAAGGTCCAGCTGGGCGAGGACGTGAACGCCAGCCAGGTGGCTGACCTGACCACTGGTTTTTCCGGGGCTGACCTGGCTAATCTGGTGAATGAGGCGGCCCTGCTCGCCACCCGTCGCCAGGCCGACGATGTGGCCATGGAGGACTTCACCCATGCGATCGAACGAATCGTCGCCGGCCTGGAAAAGAAAAACCGACTGCTCAACCCCAAGGAGCGTGAAGTGGTTGCCTACCACGAGCTCGGCCATGCGCTGGTGGCACTGGCCCTGCCCGGCAGCGACCCGGTGTTCAAGATCTCCATTATCCCGCGCGGCATCGGCGCCCTGGGCTACACCTTGCAACGACCCACCGAGGACCGCTTCCTGATGACCAAGGAAGAACTGGAGCACAAGATCGCGGTGCTGCTCGGCGGCCGGGCCGCGGAAAAGCTGATTTTTAACCACCTGTCCACTGGCGCTGCGGACGACATTGCCCGAGCCACGGACATTGCCCGCAACATGGTCACCCGTTACGGCATGGACCCGGACATTGGCTTTGTCGTCTACGAGGAAAAACAGCAGAACTTCCTCAACCCGAACGGTCACGGGGTCAACGGCTGCATGGTGAGCGACCAAACAGCACAGTTGATTGACGCATCGGTGCGCAAGATCATTGACGAGACCTTTACCCTGTCGCTCGGCATCATGCTCTCGAACCGAGAAGTGCTCGAACGCTGCGCACGTATCCTGCTGGAAAAAGAGACCCTGCTGGAAAAAGAGCTGGAGGAGATGACTACCGATCTCAAGCGCCTGAGCGACACGGAGTTCCGCGCTGCGGCAGACCAGCAGCGAACGGCCGCGATTTAGACGGTACGGCAGCTGGGAAGGAAGGGGCGGAGGTCTTGCTCGTAGCGGGTTAGCACCCGGAATCCATGTCCCTCCAGGGCGGCAATGGCTCGCTCACCATCTGCCGGGGCCACCCGCATCACCAGGTGGGAGATCTCCGGGTACCGGCTGTCTGGCCAGCAAAAAAAGCTCTGCAGGTTGATCTGCGCCTCCTTAAACAAGGAGGTGACGTCTGCCAGTCGGCCAATGGCGTCATCGACGAGCACGCCGAGGCGAACGCTGTCGTCGCTCATGCCGATGGCCTGGAGCAGCACCGCCATGACATCGGTACTGGTGACGATGCCCACCAACTCGTCGTCCGCCATGACCGGCAGGCTGCTGATGTTGTGCGTCTGCATGATGTAGGCGGCCCGCTCAATGGTGGTGTCCGGTGCGACCGTGACCACCGTCTTCGCCATAATCATGTGGACCTGCACCTTTTCCAGCAAATAGTTCAACTCATGGACGCTCAACGCCGTGGCCGGCGAGGCCCAGTTCTGGCGCAGGTCGCGGTCGGACACGATGCCGACTAGGCGGCCCTTGTGGTTGACGACCAACAGGTGGTCGATCTCCTTGCTTTCGCTCAGTTCCCGAGCCTCGACCAGGGTCGTCCCGGGTGCTACGGTAACCAAATCGGTGTGCATGATGGTGCCGATGTACATATCCCCTCCTCCTTTGTTGCCCGTGGTTCGTCAACCGCTTGCTGCACCGAACAGCGGACGGGTCAGGTCCATGTCCGGAGCGCCTGTCATTGCGCACCAGCAGCGAATGACTGGGTCTTCTTGTTCCAGGTGTACCTGCCGGCCACCCACAGCTCCTCGATTTCGGAAAAATTGATCAGGCTCTGGCCGCGAACCGAATAGGTGGCATAGGCCTCACGGATCTCGCTGTCGCTGATCACATAATCCTTGTCCGTGTCGGCCCAGTGGTAGGGCGCCAGACGGATACGGCTGACCCCGACAATGGCAGTGCCGGAGATCTGCCCCTCGCCAGCGATAATGTCCCCGCTGAAACGGATCTCATCGTCGGGGAGCAGTTTTTTTCCGGGCTGGACAAGGTAGGCAAAGGCCCCCCGGCCGCGCCACAGGTGGCCGATCCAGCGCGGATTCTTGCCAAAATGTTTGGCCTCACCCTCGATCGCCGGCCCAAGGGCCTCGGCGTCCCCGGTGAGTTCGTCTCGGACGAGCACGGTGTTAGGCGCGTCGACCTCACCGCTCAAACGGATGATCACCGGAAAGGGTGCTCCGGGTGCGGTGTGTGGTGGCAGAACGCGGACGGCACGGACAGGAACGCTGGTGCCAAGGAGAAAGTAGATGGCAGCGGCACCCGCGAGCGCGACGAGCAGCCCAGCGGCCAGCACCTGCCAGCGTTCCCGGAAGATGCGCAGACGCACTGGCATGTCAGCCAGCCCGGCTGCTGCACCGTTCGCCACCACCTGCGGCTCCTCAGCCTCGGCAGCCAAGGCGCCGGATTCCGGTGTGTCCTCCAACAACTCCTCAAGCGAAACGCCAAGTGCCTCGGCTAGTTTCCTAGCGTTGTCCGGCTTGATACTCGGGTAGCGTCCGTTCTCCCAGCGGGAAATGGTATCTGTAGTCACACCGACCACGGTCGCCAAGTACAGTTGGGTCAGTTCCTTCTGTTCCCGGAGGAAACGGATTTTGTTACCGTTGATATCGACACTATTGCTCGTGCTCATCCTACCTGCACCTGATTCAACCTGGGTAGCACCGTCGCTGTTTTCGCGTGGTCGCCACCAATGCGCTCAAAAATACTTCATCCTGCCCGGCCTGTCTTTCTTTTCCTCGCCACAACCCCAGACATCGCCCGCTCATCTTGCAGGTGGGCATTTTTTCAAAAAACTTACTTTATTTCAATAGTTGACTGACCCGACATGGACCCAACATAACCCCATGTCGGGTTGCAAATGGCCCGATGTCCACTGACGCGCCAGGCAAACCCACCTACAGTACGGGCAATAGGGCGGCAGCGGCTGTCCAGGTCAACCTTCACACGAAGAGGACAACCATGAATGAGCAAGTGGCAGGGCCCAGACCCGCTCAAAAAATGGTACCAGACCCATCACAGGAAAGCACAGGGAGAACGATCATGAAAACACGGACACTGACATTGTGCGCGCTCGTCGCGCTGCTGCTGACAGTCATCGCTGGACAGCCCCGGCCGGTCAATGCCCAGGACACTGTTTTTGTGGGCGCCGATCTCGGCGGGCTGCTCGTTCACTTTGACAACTACCCCAGACGCGCCTGGGTACCGCCACCACCGCCGCGCCACTACCGATCCTGGGGACCGCCACCGCCACCACCCCATTACCGATCTTGGAGACCGCCGCCGCCCCACTATCGATCCTGGGGGCCACCACCGCCGCGGTATAGGCATCCACAGCCATACTACCGCCCGGTTCCGCCGCCATCCTCTCCCTACGGTCGACCCCACCGGCACTGGTAAACGCGCAGCAGCGATCGTCAAACAATGCGATGGATCAGGACGTCCTCCCCGGTACACTGGCGCTGATCACCCTTGCCGTCGCCTCCCTCGGGATTGGCCAGGAGACAAACAACACCGCCTGCCAACAGGCCATCCAGACCAACTGCACCATCTGCCACACCACGCAGCGGATCTGCGCCAAACTGGACACCACTGACGCCGATTGGCCCGCCACCGTCGCCGTGATGGGGAAGGGGGGCAGCCTGAGCAAGCAGGTACAGGATGCGGTGATCGTCTGCCTGACCACCTCGGCTAATCCTAAAGGCTTGGTCTGCGCTACCCAGACCCCGTGAGCAGGGCAGCCACGGCCTGATAAGAGAAAGGGGGCCGCCGTCTGGCAACCCCCTGTCCTTACCCATTCATGCTCGTCCTGCCTAAGCCACCGAAGACCGCTATTTCTGCTTGCGCTCCCCAACGAGACTGACCTTGTCGATCCCGCGCGCCCGCCCAATGAGGAACACTGCCCATTCGCGCAGCCCAACAGCCTTCGGCTTCGGGCGGATTCTGCCCTAGTGTTTCTAGGGTTTCCAACACTCCCAGCGACCGATAATTAAGGCCGGCGCAGCCGTCCCCGGAACAGGGAGAAAAAGACCCCAACACTGCAGAGCACGGCCGAAATGGTGAAGGCAATGCGCACACTAAGCAGGAACCGGTCGTAATTGTGAGGCTCGATCGCCTCCCTCCCGACCAGCATGGCCAACACTACGGTAGCGGTGGC
>JAVEYP010000178.1:0-5078 GCA_034003445.1 Desulfobulbus sp. | reverse complement strand
TTCATCTCGTTAAACACCATTTTTATGAACTGGAGCGGGTTGTTCTCCTGCTCCAGGTGGTAATGCCAGCCCTCCTGTTCAAAGGTCGACTTGAGCAAGAGAGGATTAAAGACGACGTCGTTGTAGACGTCCATGATGTTGAAATATTCCGTTAAGTTGCGAGTGGCAAAGGGATACCAGGTGGTGTCTGCGCCGGTCATGGCGTTGAGGAAGGTCATCAGCCCGCCCTTGTTAATCTCACCGAACACGTCCTTGACCGGATACATTTTTGAGCCCATAAGCACCGAGTGTTCAAGGATGTGGGCCACGCCGGTGGAGTCCCGGGGTACGGTCATGAAGGACACGCAGAAGGTCTTGTTGGGGTCGTCGTTCTTGATCGCCAGGGCCTGGCAGCCAAGCACTGTGTGCGTGAACAGAAAGACGGTGGAGTTGATTTCGGGGATCTCTTCCCGGCGTTCGAGCAGGAAGCCGTTATAGACGGAACCGGTAATAAAGGAAGTCATGGAGTCCTGGGAGCTGGGCTAGGGTTAAAGGGTCTTGTGCGAGTCGAGAAGCATGGTCACCGGGCCCGCGTTTGTCAAGCTGACATCCATCGTCGCCTGGAAGGTGCCGGTTTCCACGACAATGGCGTGCTGCCGGCAGACCGCGAGGAATTTTTCGTACAACGGCCGGGCCAACTCCGGCGGTGCCGCGTCGTGCCAGGAGGGGCGGCGTCCTTTGCGGCAGTCGCCGTGCAGCGTGAACTGACTGACCACCAGCAGCGCCCCGTGGACGTCAAACAGGGAGCGGTTCATCTGCCCGTGCTCGTCGTCGAAGATCCGCAGATTGACAATCTTCTCGACCATCCAGCTCACATCCCGGCCAGCGTCGTCGCGGTGGATACCGAGCAGCACCAGCAGGCCGGTGTCGATGGCGCCGACGGTGCGCCCCTCGACCTCCACCCGGGCGCGGCTGACGCGTTGCAGAACGGCTCGCATGGTTCGCTGCTCCGGAAAAAAGGAGGCTACCCAGCCTGGTCAGGCCGGTCCGCCGGAATCGACCGGTCGCAGGGAGCCGGTCAGGTACTGAACAATGGCCACTGCAGCAAGCGTGGCCGTCTCGCCGCGCAGGATGCGCGGTCCCAGCGAAAAAGTGGTGAAGCCCAATTCGTCCAGCATGCGCAGGTCGTCGGCGTGCAGGCCACCCTCAGGGCCGAGGAAAAGACAAACCGGGGCCAGCGGCGCCGAGGCCAGGCCGGCCGGCAGAGCGGCGTGCTGTTCTCCCTCCCAGGCGGCCAGAAGATGGGCGGCGGGATCGCAGTCGAACGTTGTCAGCGGGGTGACCGGCAGGATGCGCAAGGGCTCGGCCCGATGGCACTGCTTGCAGGCCTCGATCAAGATGCGCTGCCAGCGCTCCTGCTGGTTATCGCGGTCGCCACGGTTCTCGCAGTAACGGGTGCGGACCGGGACCAGGGTGTGCACACCGAGTTCCGTGGCCTTCTGCACAATAAAGTCCATCTTCCTGCCCTTGAGCAAGGCCTGGGCAAGGGTCAGCGGCCCACCAACGGCTGTGTCCTCCTGCCGTCGCCCAGTGACCGTGGCGGTGACCAGGCGCGGTTCGCAGCCGGTGAGCACCGCGGCCACGATCCCGCCGCGGCCGTCGAAAAACTCGACCGCCTGGCCGGGCCGCAGGCGCAGCACCCGGACGATGTGGCCCGCCTCGGCGCCCGTGAGGGTGATTGTCTCGCCGGCAAGGCTGCCGGTCGGTAGAAAGAAGCGTCGCAAGGGCCTCTGTAGCACAAACCAGCGGTGAATGCACCTCTCCCGCCCGGCTTAGTTGGCTACTTCGCAACCCGCTGCAGATCAGCCCGGACCAGAGGAACAGACCCGGTGGTAGGTGCGGATGGTCATCGGCAAGGCCGCGGCCACCGGCCTCGATTCGACCAGCCGAAAGACCTCTGGGGAGACTTCTGGAAAGCGGACATCGCCGTCGAAGTCGGCGTGAATACGGGTGAGGATGAGCGTGTCCGCCAGCGACAACCCTTCGCGGAAGAGTTCTGCGCCACCGATGAGAAAGACCTTATCGACACCCGCGCACAAGGCCAGGGCCTGGGCCAGCGAGGACGCGATTTGGCAGCCCGGACTGGGGCAATAGGCCGGATCGCGGCTCAGGACGATGTTCAGCCGACCGTCCAGCGGTCTGCCCACGGACTCATGGGTCCGGCGCCCCATGATCACCGGATGGCCCATGGTCACCGCGCGAAAATGGGCCAGGTCCTCGGGTAGGTGCCAGGGCAGAGCATTGCCGCGGCCGATGACTCGGTTGTCCGCCATGGCGGCGATGACGATCAGTTCCATGTGTCCCGGTCAGGCTGGCCCGGGCCACAGGCTACAACTGGAAAAGAACGATGGCCGCAGCCACTGCCTTTTACCAAACATTTAATCGCCATGAGGGGGTCGATCCGTTACAGTACATCGTTTTTGTAGGAGAAAAACCAGGGGCTGCGAGCGAGGATGATCCTTTTCGACGGTCAAGGGTCCGCGCAGGAGATGCCTGCCGAATGGGTCAACACTATCCACACAGAGGAGGCTTTTCAACATGGAAAGACCTATAAACAGTTCGCATCGCTGGCGCTTCTGCCGGCTCGGCGGTTTTGACCAGGTCCGCCTGGAAACGGCCGAGGATATCCGCCATCTCGGCGAGCTCGACCAGAAGCTGTGGGCCGCGCTCAGCTGTCCGGTGGAGGGGCTGGAATTCGACCGCCGCACCCTGCACCTACTCGACGTCAGCGGCGACCTGCGGGTGCGGGTCCGGGAGGTGCTGGCCGCGGTCAACTGGGTGAGCAACGTGCTCAGCGACCTGGGCCCCCTCATGACCAGCGCCAGTGAACTGCCGCTGGCCGCCATTGATTCCAGCCAGCCGGAAGGCCAGCAACTGCTCGCCTCGGCCCGCCAGTTACTCACCCTTCTGGGCAAGCCGGAGGCCGAGGTGGTAACCATCGAGGACGTGAGCGACACCAGCACCCTCCTGCACAACTCGCGCTTTAACGGTGACGGCATCATCGCCGAGAACGCAGCGGACGACGACGACACCCGGCAGCTGATCGCCGAGGTGATCGCCTCTGTCGGCAGCGACGAGGACCGCAGCGGCCTGCCAGGCATCTCCCAGGAGCGGGTCACCGCCTTCTTCGACGCCCTGGTCCTTTATGCCGGCTGGTGGGAGCAGGCCAGGGATGAACCAACCATCCTGCCTTTCGGCGACGCGACCCTGGAGGCCGCGGCCGTGTACGACCGCTTGAAAGGAAAAATCGATGACTACTTCACCCGCTGCGGCCTGGCCGCCTTTGACCCCAGGGCAGCAGAACCGCTCAACCCCGCACTGGCCACCTATGAGGCCCTGGCCGTCCAGGACCTGAACGCCGCCGTAGCCGTGGTGGAGAGCTTTCCTCTGGCCCACGTCGATGCCAGCCGGCCCCTGCCCCTTCGTGACGGCGTGAACCCGGCCTGGGCCGACACCGCTGTCAGCTTCGCCGACCTGGTGGCCATGCCCCTGTTCGGTGAGACCAGCGAGCTTTCCGAGGTACAGTGGAGAAACGTCAAGGAGGCCTTTGCGCCGTTTGAGGCCTGGCAGGCGGCCAAGGTCGGGCTCGAGGTCGAGGAACTGGGCATCGATCGGGTGCAGTCCATCCTCAAAGGGCCTAGCCAGACCTCTCTCGAAGAGCTGATCCGCCGCGATCTGGAGATGGCCGATCAGGTGGAGGCCATCGACAACGTGGTCCGCCTGGTATACTACAACCGCGACCTCTACCAGCTGCTCAACAACTTCGTTTCATTCCGAGACTTCTACGGGCATGAGCGCAAGGCCATCTTTGAGGCCGGCACGCTCTACATCGACGGCCGCGCCTGCGAACTCTGCGTCCGGGTGGCAAGCGTTGACACGCACAGCCCAATGGCCAGCCTGAGTGGCACCTACCTAGCCTACTGCAACTGCACACGACGCAACAGCGGCGAGCAGATGTTCATCGCCGCCGCCTTTACCGAGGGTGACGCCGACAACCTCATGGTCGGCCGTAACGGCATCTTCTACGACAGCGGAGGCAAAGACTGGGACGCCACCATTGTCAAGCTCATCGACCACCCAATCAGTGTCCGTCAGGCTTTCTGGTCGCCCTACAAGCGGGTCGCGCGCATGGCCGGCGAGCAAATCGAGAAATTCGCCGTGGCCAGGGACAAGGCGGTGGACACCAGAGCCAGTGAGGGTGTCACCGCCGCGGTCACGACGGATGCGGCCGCCCCGCCCACCCCGTTTGATGTGGGCAAGTTTGCCGGTATCTTCGCCGCAATCGGCCTGGCTCTGGGCGCTATCGGTACGGCCGTCGCCGCCATTCTCGGCGGGTTCCTGGCCCTGAAGGTGTGGGAGATGCCGCTGGTCATCATCGGCGTTATTCTGGCCATCTCCGGCCCGTCCATGCTCATCGCCTTTCTCAAGCTGCGCCAGCGCAACCTCGGCCCCATCCTCGACGCGAACGGCTGGGCAGTCAACACCAAGGCCCGGATCAACATCCCCTTTGGTTCGACCCTGACGAAGATGGCGGTCCTGCCCAGGGGCGCGGAACGCTCGCTCGCCGACCCCTTTGCCGAAAAGAAGACCCCGTGGAAGCGCTGGGTGTTCCTGCTGGCCCTAATCGTGGCCTTGAGCTTCGCCTGGAACAAGGGCTACCTGCAGAAGGGAGTGCAGCAGTTGAAGACCCAACTGAGCGGCCAGACCGCGCCTCCCCCGGCTCCTGCGTCGGCGCCCGAGGCAGCCGCGCCCGCCGCCGAGCCCACGCCCGCGCCCGCCGCCAAGTAGGCGCTTGTCTTCCCCGACACGGCAACGCCGGATCAGCAATGATCCGGCGTTTTTTTGTCCGCAGTCGGTGAGTTCGGGTCAGCGAGGACCAACAGGCCAGCGATAGGTTTGGCCGGCCGGGTCCAGGGAGGTACGGGCAGCGATGCGCAGCAGGACGACCATGGCCACTGCCCAGCCGATCCCGATCTGCGCCAGGCTGCGGCCCAGGTCCACGCCGAACCCGGCGGCCCCGAGTCGCACTCCGGCCCAGT
>JAVEYP010000177.1:0-5093 GCA_034003445.1 Desulfobulbus sp. | reverse complement strand
CGCAGGACGGGCCGAAAGATGATCGAAAGCGGTCGGGTTCCAACTGGCTCCTGTCTCTCGTTGGCTGAATCACAGCGGTAAAGTGGTCGCTTGGCACATAATCAGATTATTCGAGGGTCCCTTATGTTCTTTCCCTGGAAATCGACTATGCTACCTTGCCAACTGATAACCGTTCCCTCCTTGTTCCGCAGACAGCCCATGAACATCACAGAACTCATCGGGAACACCCCGCTGGTCGAATTGCGTCGACTCAATCCGGCGGACGGCCGTGTCCAGTTCTTCGGCAAGCTCGAGTCGAGCAACCCAGGTGGCTCAATCAAGGATCGGGTTGCCCTGTCCATGGTCGAGGCTGCGGAGCAAAGCGGCGAGCTGACTCGTGACAAAATTCTTCTCGAGGCCACCAGTGGCAACACAGGCATCGGCATGGCCATGATGTGCGCGGCCAAGCGCTACCGATGCCAGCTGATTATGCCTGAGTCGGCCTCCATCGAGCGGCGGCTGATCATGCAGGCCTATGGTGCGGAAATTTTTCTCACCCCCGCCAAGCGCGCCACTGACGGTGCCATCGAAAAGGCCTACGCGCTTGCCCGCGAGTACCCGGAGCGCTATTTCCTGGCTGACCAGTACAATAACCCTGCCAACTGGCAGGCCCATTATACCACCACCGCCCCGGAGATATGGGCGCAGACCGAGGGCCGGGTGACCGATATCATCGCCACCCTCGGCACATCAGGCACGGCCATGGGGCTCTCTCGCTGGTTCCGGGAGCACCACCCAGAGGTGCGGGTGATCGCGGTTGAGCCCTATCCGGGTCACAAGATCCAGGGGCTGAAAAACATGAAGGAGTCCTACCGGCCGGGCATCTTTGACAAGAGCTTGCCCCACGCCATCGTCAACGTGGCCGATGAGGACGCCTTCAGCACCGCTCGGAGAATGGCCGCCGAGGAGGGTGTCTTTGTCGGCATGAGCAGCGGCGCGGCTGTGTTCGCGGCCATCGAGCGGGCGGGAGAACTGGACACGGGCTGCATCGTCGCCATCCTGCCCGACGGGGGCGAGCGCTACCTCAGCACCACCCTTTTCAAGCCCTCACAGCAGGTCGAAGCTGAGGCCTCGCAGCTGTGCCTGTTCAACACCATGTCTCGGCGCAAGGAGACCTTCCGGCCGCTCCACGCCGACAAGGTGACCCTGTATGCCTGCGGCCCGACCGCCTTTGAGTCGCCCAACCTGGCGCACTGCCGGAGGTTCATCGTCGCCGACCTGATCAGCCGCTCCCTACGCTTCTGCGGCTATACAGTCGCTTCTTATATGAATTTCACGGACCTCGACGACAACACTATTGCGGGCGCCATCGCCGCAAACATGGACCTGCGCGATTTCACCGGTCGCTATATCGCCGAGTTTAAGGCAGCGGCGGAGACACTCGGCGTGGAGCCGGCCGCCGGTTATCCGCTGGCCAGCGAGCACGTCGGCGACATGATCGAGATTGCCCACCGCCTGATTCACAAGGGCTACGCGTACGAGAAACTCGGCTCGATCTACTTCGATATCTCTAAGTTCAAGAAGTACGGGCAGCTCTCCGGCATCGACCTGCGTAAGATCAAGCTCGGGCAGACCGTGGACTTGGACAACTACGAGAAGGACAACCCACGCGACTTCACCCTGCTCAAGCGCTCCACCCTGGCAGAGTTGAAAAAAGGCCTCTTTTACGAGACCGACTGGGGCAACGCCCGGCCCGGCTGGCATATCGAATGTTCGGCCATGTCCACCCGCTACCTGGGCGAGACCATCGACATCCACACCGCTAGCCAGGACCTGATGTTTCCGCACCACGAGAATGAGATTGCCATCGCCGAGGCGCTCACCGACAGGCCGCTCGCCAACTACTGGCTCCACTCCGGCCAGTTGCTTCGTTATGGCCGTAAAATGGCCAGCGATACCGGTAACGTGGTCACTCTGCAGGAAGTCCTGGACCGCGGCTACACCGGCCGGGAGGTGCGCTTCATGTTGCTTGGCGTATATTACCGCAAGCCGCTATCCTTCTCTTTCCGGCGACTAGATGCGGCCCGCACTGCGCTTAGACGGATCGACGAGTTCACTCGCAAGCTGCTCTGCCTGCCCGGCGGCCCGCCCCACCCGGACATCGCCGCCTACGTCTCGGAACTGGACAAGGTGTTTACCGAGGCGATCCACGACGACCTCAACATCTCCGGTGCGGTAGGTGCCCTGTTCCACTTTATTAAGCACGTCAACCCCATCATCCAGGAGGGGCAGCTCGATAAAGAGCAGAAGAACGACGTGCTCGAGGCCCTGCGCCAGGTGGATATCTTGCTGGGACTGCTCCGCTTGGAGCAGTGCCCCCTGACACCGGAGATCGATCGCCTCATCCGCCTGCGCGAGCGGGCCCGCCAACTCAAAGACTGGACTGCGGCCGACTCCACCCGTGAGGAACTGCTGCGCCGGGGCGTGACTATCCTTGACACCGCGGCCGGCCCGATCTGGGAGCGTCTCACCGGCGACACGGACTGACGGCTTCCGTGACGCTCCTGGCAGGGAAGGTGGTTTTCCTGCCAGGAGCGGGTTTTCTTTCCGGCTATCCGTTTTTCTTTCCTCCTCTTTTTTCTTTATAGCGACAAATAGTCGCCACTACCACTTGCCCTGTTTTCAAGAACGTATATAATAGGAACACAACCGACTGATTCTGCTGCGGTCCGTGAGGTAGGTCCACAGTGCACAGGCGAAGGTTACGGCTAGGAAAGAACCGGTGCGCCACATGCCTCGACGCATCATGCGACGAGGCGACTATGATTTTAGGTGCGCACGTTGCCATAAAATAGCAGAATGCACTGGAAAAATTACCGATAGGAGCCTGCTGGCACCGCCATTGGTCCACAGCGTACTGAGAAGTTCATACAAAAAGGAAGGCACGCATATGAAAAAGATTTTTATAGCCGGATTGGCGTTTTTTGGAAGTCTGGGAATGATCGGTACCACGGTGGCGGGTACTGTTACATTAGATTATCAGACTGGAACGCTGGTTCCTGCGCTTAAGATTACGGAGTTTAGCCCGGATGGCGCTTCGATGATCGGAATGACAGTGACAGCGTTTTTTGCTGATGGGAATTCCGAAACACTTGCTTGGGCGTCATTAGGTGTGACTTTAGGGGGCGTCGAGAGCGCGAACGGATGGTCTTTGTCTGAATCAGGAAATACTTACTTTAATCCATGGACCTTGGCATCAACCGGTGCGGAAATTCAGAAAATCGTCTTGGATGGCCTGCCGGGAAATACAGTTTTCGATATTAAATACAAGGCCAACGCGGTTGCTAAACTCGGTTTATCAGGAACAACGGGTTCGGTGGTAGGATGGGATTTTCAGGTGTTACCTGCCTTTCCTAATAATTATAGCGGAGATATCACTGCTACATATAGCAATATGGTTTACTTGCCGATTGAGAAGTATCCCATCCATTTGGGGAAACCAGTTGGCGATGTATTCCGTACGTTGACTATTGATTTCGGGACTAATTCTTTTGGCTCCTTTGACACACTAACGAAATTAACTTTCCGGGCCGATACGGATAAAATGATCGCTCCTGTGCCCGAACCCGCCACCCTGCTCCTCTTCGCGACCGGCTTGGCCGGTCTGGCCGCCTTAGGTCGGCCCCGCCGCAATTGAGCGCTTTGGCATACTGGTGTCTCTAGGGCAGGGCCGTCGAGGCTTTGCCCTTTTGCGTCTCTTTCGGCCTCGCCGGGGCCCGATGTCCAGCCAAGATGCAACTACCGGCCAGCCTGCAACGCTTTTTTTAACAGCTTGATTATTGTTTTTTTTGCCATCGCAGACTACCTGCCGCGCTGGCCATACTCCTTGTCTTTTTCTCGAGTTTCCAGTATAAAAATTTTGTGAAAATTCGAGCGCCAGTAGCTCAGTTGGATAGAGCAACGGCCTTCTAAGCCGTGGGTCGGGGGTTCGAATCCCTCCTGGCGTGCCAGTAAAAACAAGCACTTGGCCGAAGCGGGCAGGTGCTTTTTTCTTTTTGGGTTATGTATGGGTTAGGTTGTATCGAAGTCCTAACCCATCCGCCGCCCTCGATCCGCAAAAAAAAAGAACTCGGCAAAGGATAATCCTTCACCGGGTCGGTGCTTGTCCTTCCCCTCCTTCGACAACCGCTTGACAGCCCGGCTGCTACGTCGTTTCTGGTCCCATGGTAGGACACTGCTGACGCGGGCGGTGGGGGTGGCTGGTGGCTAAATGAACTTGATGTGCGGGTAGAGTTTCTTGGTTGACTCGCGAGAGGAGAGCGCGGCCTTCTTCAATAAGGCGAACTCGGAATCGGTCAAAAGATTTGAATCGGGCGATTGCCTTTCCTTCTGACTCGGTGAGGGCTTCGAGGGTTCCACCGGGGTCGGCTTTACGTTGGTCGTGTGGGTCGTGGATGGCTCTTTCTGTTCCGGCATTTCATGTCCTTCTTTGGGCGGTCTTGGTCAGCGTTCTTCGTTACACTGTAACTCTTTTGCCAGTTCCCGCAGCGCCGTTTCTACCACTTGGCGCTTGGTCTGCCCGGTCCGGGTGGTGATCCGGTCCAGTTGGCCGCCGCGTTTGGTGAAAGCATCACCTGCAATCTGGACAACAACGTGCCGTCCGGGTCTCTCAGCGCCCGCTCTCTGTATCGCTTCTGCCGTTCTGCCGTGCTCATTGGTCCCATTTCTCGCCCTCCTTTTCGTTACAGTGTAACGGGAGAAGGGGCGGGCCGTCAACGGCTACAAAAAAAAATCCCCCGTCAGGTAATCCCGGCAGGGGTAGGTGATGACCGGCTGAAAACTCAGTCCGTCCCGAAAACTTTGGGCGGGCCAGTGCCAGCGCTCCCCTTTTTATTGCGTTGAAAAACTCGCGGCTCGATCCTGCGCCTTCAACCATCCCCTTTGGTGCGAACCGGGGAACCTCCCGGTGGTTGCCGACCTTGATCAGCGAAAAAAAAGAACCCGGCAAAGGATAGTCCTCTGGCGGGTGCTCGTCATTTGTTACAGTGTAACGGGTCGATGGTGCAGGGGGGCTACATGGTCACCCCCCTATTGGCTTCATGTTCAGTCAGCCA
>JAVEYP010000176.1:0-5114 GCA_034003445.1 Desulfobulbus sp. | reverse complement strand
TCTGTGGCACCGGCATTGGGATGTCCATGGCGGCCAACCGTCACCGGCAGATCCGGGCCGCCCTGTGTCACGAGGCCTTTACTGCTCGGATGAGTCGCAAGCACAATGACGCCAACGTGCTCTGCCTGGGCGGCAGGGTGCTCGGGCCTTCTCTGGCTCTCGACATTGTCCAGGTCTGGCTGGAGACCGAGTTCGCAGGTGGGCGCCACCTGCGCCGGATCAGTATGATGGGGTAACCTCGCCTATTTTCTTTGTTTCAGACCGGCATGTCTCCTCCAGGGGATGCCGGTTTTTTCTTTGCTCTTGCCAGAGCACCTCTCCTACCAGGCAGGTGTGCCATGAAATGCCCCTATTGCGGTCAATTGGACAGTCGGGTGATCGATTCTCGCATCAGCAAGGATAACACCATCACACGGCGACGACGCGCCTGCAGTTCCTGCCAGCGACGATTTACCACCTACGAGCGGATTGAACTGATGCTCCCCATGCTGATCAAGAAGGACGGTCGGCGTGAATCCTGGGACCGGGGCAAGATCATCGCCGGCTTGGAGAAGGCCTGCGAAAAGCTGGCGGTCAGCATGGCCGACATCGACAGCTTTGTCGACGCCATCGAACAGAAATTGCAAGATTACGGCGGAAAGGAGATCTCCACCAGTCAGGTCGGCGAATGGGTGATGGAGGCTTTGCCTGCCCTGAACGAGGTGGCCTATGTACGTTTTGCCTCGGTGTACCGCCAATTCAAAGATGTGAATGAATTCATGGAGGAACTCAAGCTGTTCCTCGGCGAACCGGGGAGGCACTGAGTTCCCAACTCCAGCGAGGAACCATGCATCGAGACGACGCGTATTATATAGGGCTGGCCTTGGAAGAGGCACGCAAAGGGGAGGGAAGGACCTCGCCTAACCCTGCGGTCGGGGCGATTGTCGTTGACGGCGAAGGGATGATCATCGGTCGAGGCTACCATCATAAGGCCGGCACGCCGCATGCCGAGGTGCATGCCTTGCGTGACGCGGGAGGACGGGCCCGTGGCGCCAGCCTGTACGTCACCCTGGAACCGTGCAACCACCAGGGCTTGACGCCGCCCTGCACTCAGGCCGTGCTCGCCGCCGGGGTCAGCACGGTGGTTGTCGGCATGCCCGATCCTAACCCCGACGTTGCTGGCGGTGGTTCACAGTACCTGCGCAGCATGGGTGTTCAGGTGCGCAGCGGTGTGCTCGAAACGCAGTGCCGGGAGTTGAACCTCCCCTTTATCAAGCACAGCACCACCGGGCTTCCGTGGATCATCATGAAGGCTGGGCTCAGCCTTGACGGTCGGATCACCTTTTGCCCGGGGGAGGCTGGTACCGTGACCGGGCCACAGGCGAGTCGGTACACTCACACAGTGCGTAACCGGGTGGATGCGATCCTTGTCGGCGTAGGCACGATCCTGATCGACGACCCGAGTCTGACCACCAGGCTGGAGGGCGTGGAAGGGACTCGAGACCCATTGCGGGTTATTCTGGATTCCAGTCTGCGATTGCCCGTGACCGCCCGGGTACTCCGCCAAACGTCCGCAGCGGCGACTTGGGTGTGCTGCGGCCAGTCGGCCCAAACAGACCGGGAGAAATCCCTAACCCGGGCAGGAGCGAGGGTCCTTCGGCTCCCCCTCGACAGTGCAGGCCGGGTAGAACTGGTTGCGACGCTCCGGCTGCTTGCCCAGGCAAACGTCACCTCGGTGCTCGTCGAAGGGGGGGCTACGGTACACGGTGCCTTCCTGAGCCAACGGCACGTGGATGAATTGCTCCTATTGTACGCGCCGATAGTCATCGGCGACCAAGGGACGCCTCTGGTCCGCGGCTACGGTGTGGGCGAGCGGGCCAGTGCCCTCCTACCACGCCGTTTCTCTGTCCAGGAACTGGGTGTTGATTTTCTCTTTCGGGGATTTTTCCGGGACTGACCCGAACCTGGCAGGGAAGGACACGGGATATCGGGCTGGCGCCCAGAACTGAGAGCCCCGCAACCGGGGCTATTCACCAGACACAAAAAAGGGACGCTTCGCAGGAAGCGTCCCTGTGGATCGTCGTCTCTGCTGGGGTGGTTTAGTCTGAATTAATGCGGGAGCGGAGAATACCCGAAGGCTTGAAGGTGACCACCCGTCTCGCGTTGAGGGTCAGTTCGCTCCCGGTCTGCGGGTTTCGGCCTCGTCGTGGTTTTTTGTCCTTGATGTTAAATTTGCCGAAACCGCTGAGGAGCAAATCCTCCCCCGCAATCAGCGCGCCTTTGGAAATCGAAAGAAAGGTCTCCACCGATTCTGTTGACTGTGATTTCGTGAGCGACGGATGTGTCTTGTACACCTGCTGCACCAAATCAGCCTTGGTCAGTGTCATGCGTTCCTCCTAATTGTCTCCTCGGTTGGGCGATTGAACCCCTCACGCGTACTCGTAAGGCTGGCTGCAGCACCTGTCAACCCGGCTTAGGAAAGAAAAGAAAAAGCAGCTTTTCCGGCATATTGTGCCGAGGCTCCAAGCTCTTCCTCGATGCGCAGCAGTTGGTTGTACTTGGCTACCCGGTCGCTGCGCGATGGCGCGCCGGTCTTGATCTGTCCTGTGTTCAGGGCCACCGCGAGGTCGGCGATAGTCGCATCCTCCGTTTCCCCGGAACGGTGGGAGATGACGGCAGTATAACGGGCTCGGTGGGCCATGTCCACGGCATCCAGCGTTTCTGTCAGCGAGCCAATCTGGTTGAGCTTGATGAGGATGGAGTTGCCGATGCTCTGAGCAATGCCTTTTTTCAGGATGCTGGTGTTGGTGACGAAGATGTCGTCGCCCACCAACTGGATTTTTGATCCCAACTCCTGGGTCAGCAGTTTCCAGCCGTCCCAGTCCAACTCGTCTAAACCGTCCTCGATGCTGATCAGCGGGTATTTGTTGACCCAATCACTGTAAAAAGCAATCATCTCATCGGCGGTCTTCTTTGGGGTTTTTTCAGCGCTGAGCACGTACATCTTTTCCTTTGCGGAATAGAATTCGCTCGCGGCCGCGTCGATGCCGATGAAAATGTCCTTGCCAGGCGCGTAGCCGGCCTGAACAATCCCTTCGAGGATTACCTCCATGGCCTCTTCATTGGAGCGCAGGTTGGGGGCAAAGCCACCTTCATCGCCGCCCGCGGTCTGCAGTCCTTTTTTCTTGAGCACGGCCTTGAGCGCATGGAAGGTTTCAGCACCCATCCGCAGGGCCTCGGCAAAGGATTCAGGGCTGACAGGAAGGATCATGAATTCCTGAATGTCGACGTTATTGTCGGCATGGGCGCCGCCGTTGAGGATGTTCATCATCGGCACCGGCAGGACCTTAGCGTTGACACCACCGAGATAATTGTACAGCGGCAATTCCAGTTCCATGGCCGAAGCCTTGGCAACGGCCATGGACACGCCGAGGATGGCGTTTGCGCCCAGCTTTTCTTTGTTGGCGGTGTCGTCGAGGGCCAACATGGTGCTGTCGATGAGCAACTGTTGGGAGGATTCGAAACCAAGCAGGGCAGGGGCAATCACTTCGTTAACGTTACGAACCGCCTGAAGGACGCCTTTGCCGCCATAGCGGCCACTTTCTCGGTCGCGAAGTTCCAGCGCTTCGCGCGTACCAGTGGATGCACCCGAAGGCACCGCAGCCCTGCCGGTCGCGCCGGTTTCCAACTGCACCTCCGCCTCGACGGTCGGATTGCCCCGTGAATCAAGTATTTCCCTGGCAACGACGCCGATAATTTCACTCATGTTCCCTCTCCACTTGTTAGACAGTTAGGTAGAGGCATGTGTCAGACGACACTCGCGATCTTGAAGATTGGCAGGTACATCGCCACAACAAGTCCGCCAATAAGGCCTCCCAGAAAAACCATCATAAACGGTTCGATCATCGCCGTCAAATTGTCCACGGCCTGGTCCACCTCTTCGTCGTAAAAATCGGCAATTTTTTCCAGCATGGTGTCGAGTGCGCCCACCGATTCGCCGACATTGATCATTTGCACCACCATGTTCGGAAAAACGCCTGATTCCTCAAGGGGTTCGGCGATGGGACGACCTTCGGCTATGCTTTCCGCCACCCGGAATACGGCCCGTTCGATGACCTTGTTGCCGGAGGTCCTGCCGACCACCTGCAGAGAGTCGAGGATCGGGACGCCGCTTTGCAAGAGCGTGCTCAGGGTGCGAGTGAATTTAGAGACTGCGACCTTCCGGGTCAGCGGACCAATGACCGGCGACCAGAGGATCAAGCTGTCGAGTTTCAGCCGGCCTTTTTCTGTGTTGTATATGCGTTTCACAATCCAGATGAACAGCAGCAGGCCGATGAGCATGAAGATGAAGTTAGACTTCGCGAAGTTGCTCATGTTAACGACCATCTGGGTGGGGACAGGCAGGGTGGAGCCAAAGTCCTTGAACATCGCTTCGAATACCGGCACGACAAAAATAAGAATGACCGCAAGGATGATAATGGAAATGCCGAGACAGATTGCCGGATACGTCATGGCACCCTTAATTTTTTTCTGCAGGGCCATGGCCTTTTCTTTGAAAGCCGCCAAACGGGAGAGAATGGTGTCAAGAATACCGCCCAGTTCGCCAGCCTCGATCATGTTCGCATAGAGACCGTCGAAGACCTTGGGGTGTTTGCGCATCGAATCTGCAAGGGTGGTGCCGGTTTCCACATCGCTTTGGACGGTGGTAATCACCTGCTTGAAGGTCGGGTTGGCCTGCTGCTTCCCAAGAATCTGCAGGCACTGCACCAGGGGCAGGCCGGCGTCGATCATAGTCGACATCTGTCGCGTAAAGATGACAAGATCCTTCCCTGTGACCTTGGGTTTGAAGAGTTTGACGTTTTCCAGAAGGTCCTTCGGTTTCTCCTTGATGGTTGGATTTTCGATCCGCATGCGCTTGAGTTGCAATCGGGCGCCGGCTTCGTCGATCGCTTCGACGTTTCCTTTGCGTTTTTCACCAAAGCTATTTTTTCCTTTCCATACGTAGATCGGCATAGGAATACTCAGGGGTTATGATGCGTTGCGGGAAAGCTGAGTGATAAGAAGTTGACAGAAAACTTGTTTGCTTTTATAAAGATATGTTTCGGCTGTGACGGACTCCGCTGGCGCCGTCATTT
>JAVEYP010000175.1:0-5126 GCA_034003445.1 Desulfobulbus sp. | reverse complement strand
ACTCGGTCGAGGCCGAGACTGGCGAGCCAGTGTCGAGTAATGGCCGGATCGTCAAACAGGCCGTGCAGGTAGCTGCCGAGCACCCGACGATTTGCGGCAATGCAGCCGTCTGTGTCTGCGCAGGGCTCCCCGTTGCGGCTGTGCACCGCGACCAAGCCGGTGCCGGGCGGCGCATCGGTGCGGCCCATGTGAATCTCGTAACCACGTCCCGGGGTGCCATCCCAGGCGAATTCGGTCAGGGTTGTCGTCTTGAGCGGCTGCAGGACCGTGGCCACGGGCAGGAGCCCAAGCCCCTCGGTAGACCCGGCCACGCCCTCGACTCCTTCCGGGTCCTCCACGCGCTGGCCGAGCATCTGGTAGCCACCGCAGATGCCAAGTACATGCCCACCGGCCGCAGCGTAGTCGAGCAGACGCGCCCGCCAGCCGCTTGCGGCCAGCCAGTCGAGGTCGCTGCGCGTGGACTTGGTGCCGGGCAGGATCACCGCGCTGAAGCCCTGCAGGTCCTGGGGCTGGTGCAGGTAGACCAGCCGGACCCCGGTGAGCCCGGTGAGTGGGTCGAAGTCGGTGAAATTGGAGATATGCGGCAAGCGGATCACGGCAATCGCCGCCTCACCTGTGCCGGACGGAGAAAAGGCCGCCGTTTTTTCAATGACCACTGCGTCCTCGGCCTCGATGTGGAAATGTTTGAACCAGGGGAGCACGCCAAAGACCGGCCGACCGGTCTGCGCCTCAATCCAGTCGACACCGCTCTTGAAGAGCTCGATATCGCCGCGGAAGCGGTTAATCACAAAGCCGCGGATACGCTCCTGCTGCCCAGCCGACAGGCAGGCCAGGGTGCCGACAATCTGGGCAAAGATCCCGCCGCGGTCAATGTCCCCCACCAGGATGACCGGCGCATCGGCGTGGGCGGCCATACGCAGGTTGACGATGTCGCCCGCCATCAGGTTGACCTCGGCGCAGGAACCGGCCCCTTCCATGACAACTAGGTCGCAGGTCCTGCGCAGCCGCTCCAGGGCTGCGCAGCTCTCGGCAAATAAGTAGTCCTTGCGCTCGTAATAGGCGCGGCCCGAGGCCTCCAGCCAGGCCCGGCCATTGAGCACGACCTGTGAGCCCTGATCGCTCACTGGCTTGAGCAGCACCGGGTTCATGTCACAGTGGGGCGCGACCCGGGCCGCCTCGGCCTGGACGATCTGCGCCCGACCCATCTCAGCGCCCTCAGACGTGACCCCCGAATTATTGGACATGTTCTGGGCCTTGAACGGCGCCACGCGCAAGCCCCGGTCCGCGAAGATGCGGCACAGGGCGGTTGCGACCACGGATTTGCCCACGTCTGAGCCGGTTCCCAGAACGGCCAGGCAGGCGGCAATGTCCGACATTTGTGTCTCCTTGGAGAGGAGGGGAAAAGGAGCCCCTGCCCGCATTATTTTTCGTGGCCCACCCGGGCGCCCACGCCCTGGTCGTAGTAATGACGGAGGCGACACAATGCAGTGACCCGATCGGTCCGTGCCAGCACCGCGGCCCGCGAGCCTCGACGAGTCAGAAGACCACCGCGACGACGACGCTCACATCAAGGTTGTCCACCGCGCCCGCAGTCACGGCTAGGTTCTGGGTCTGCTCACGCAGCAGGGCCCGCACCCGGCTGTGCTTACCGCCGATCCAGAACCGCTAGGCTGGAGCGCAAGAACACTTCTCCTGACAGTCAACGAGGTACCTGGTCGTTCCCTCCAGGTCACTGCAAATTGATATCGTGATCCCTGGCCGTTTCCGCCAGGAAGGTGGCGTAGACATCGGCGAAACCATCCTGCTCACCCAAACCTTCGACAATGGCGGTCACGCTGAACCCGTGGGCGGTCAGGACAGCCTGCACGCTCTCGGAACTGTCGCCAACCATGTCATTGATGGCATGGTCGCCGGCCACGGTCATGAACGGCTTGAGCACTACCTTCTCCACCTCGTCCCTTTTCATCTGACGAATGACCCTCTCCAGGCCGGGGAAGCCCTCGACCACGGCCAGGTAGGATTTCGTCTGCGGGTACATGGTATTCAGCACTTCGACCAGTTCAAGATAGCTGCCGCCTGAGGGGAAGAACTCGTTACCGTGACCCATGTAGAGGAGCGCTGCACCCCTGGCCCGGGCTTTCTCCACGTCGTTGGCCAGGGCCTTGGCCACGGTGCGGATATCCTCCGCATAGGGGTGGGCGGTGCCCATGGTGCCCAGGGCGGGACGGCTGACCACCAGTTTTGCGAACAACCGGTTTTTTACCTTGACCGTGGTGATGGCGTTGAGGGCACGCACGGTCTCGACCAGGTCGAGATATTCCTCGCCAAAGCTGATGTGTCCGGGCTGCACGAGGATGGTGCTATACCCCTCATCGCGCAAGTCGGCAATGGTCGCCAGCGGGCTGCGGGCACCATAAATGTCCGCCGGCACACCCGGGTTGGCCGCGCGGAAGGTCTGGTCACGCTGCCGCTTGTGCCAAATGGCGCGGATGATGTTGGAGGTGAAAGCGAGACGTACTTCGCTTTGCGGGAACCGCTGGCGAATCCGATCGCGGATGTGGACGATGCCCTGCAGGGCCTCCGGCACGCTGGTACCAAAGGCGGCCAGGACGATAGCGTTGCGGCCCTTTGCCGCCCGCTCCCCACCACAGGCTGAGGCACAGGAGGGGCAACTTTTGAGAGACGACAGCATGACACGCCTCCGCAGTCCGGGAACAAAAAAAACCGGACCAAAAGTGATTTGATCCGGGAAGGCCCTAACTATCCGAGATGTCGTGCCACACCCTTTTGGCCACGAAGGTATGACGGCTATGCGCAGGCAGGTCTTCTGACTCCCGGTTCACTCTACTCGCTGCGTCTTCCCGACCGGATGGCCAGTGACTTCGGTGCAGCTTTCGTCCCCGGTTACAGCGACGGGCTCGTTTCCGACTTACACGGAATTCCCTATTAAACTGAGTGGCTGCGAGTCATGCCACCGTTTCAGTACCTGCGCTCTGTTGCGCGACAGGTGTAGGAGAAGCGGGAGAGGTTGTCAAGGATTTTTTCATTCGACATCTGGAACCGCCTGTGGCGCAGGGCTGGCCAGGCAGGGGCGCTCCTCCATGCCTGACCACGCAGTCAGCACCTTACAACGCCAGGGCATAGAGCAGGGCAACCACTACCAGGCTGAGGGCGCGGAACCCCTGGCTGCAGACGATGAGCTGCATGGCCAGCACCGGCCGGAAGATGCCGGCATAGTACGGGTACTGATGCCGCAGGGCACGGATCGGCGAAGAGAGGATGTTCCCGATGAGCAGCACGAACACGATCTCGTGGGTCGTCATGGCACCACTAGTCATCAGTGAGGCGGCCGCGGCCAGCCCGGCGGTGAACTCGGCAGCCATCTGGAAGGTGAGGATGGACAGGGCCTGAGGGGTCAGCCAGGAGAGCCAGCTGACATGGTCGGCCATGAACCGCTCCGCCGCGGTAAAGAAGCCGGCCTCATTGAGCAGGTAGAAAAAGACGTAGATCGGCACAGTAATTTTGACGATCTTGCGGATGCGCCGCTTGAACCGCTTGGTGGCGTTGGCCAAGGCCGCGCGCAGCGGATGCTCTGGCTCCACGGGCAGATCGATTTCGGAGGGGGCCGCATTAGCGGCCGGCAGGAGCAGACGGCCAAGCAGGGCAATGCAGAGGGTGCGGAGCACGGCGGCGCCCACGGTCAGGCCGAGGTAGACACAGGCCGCTCCTTTGATAAGAGGAAAGGCGATAAAAAAGGTGGTGGGCAGGTGGAGAAAGTTGGCGGGCAGGCTGTTGAACAGGTTGGAAAGAATCAGTTCGCGGCGACTCAGCCGTCCCTGGTCAAAGCCCTCGGCGAGCATGGTGTTGGCCGCGATGGCTGAAAAGAAGCACAGGGCAAAGGCCGCTCCGGTGAGTGGCGAGAGGTGGCCGAACCGGGTCAGCGGTCCAGCGACCACCGCCAGTTTTCGCGTCCAGTTGAGCGACTCGATAAACAGGGCCACCAACAGACCGACGGACAGGAAGATGAGCAGGCGCAGCAGCGGCCAACCAAGGTGCTGCCAGAGGTGGGTGAGAGTATCTGCAGTGAGCATGCTAAGGGTTCAGTTGGTTTGCGGCTGTTGCCAAGTCGGGACAGCGTCCGCAGGCAGGGGCCCCATCGACCAGTTCGCCGTCAATGGGGCAGCACTGTAAACAGGAAAGCGCCCTGCGCCAATGATTTTTGCTCTGGAGTGGGGAGTGAACCCGGTTACTGGGTCTCCCTTATCGACGTTGGAAAAAGGCCAGCCCATTGTCGCTTGGTATTGTTTCGGAGTACTCGACACCGAGCCGATCCTTGTCCATCGGCTCACAGCGTATAACCGACGTTCGCTCACCCTTCCGCAGTTACGCTTCGCTTCAATCACCGTGACCACCTTGCTGTGGCACTTGTCCTCGGAGGCGTGTGCCGGGTTGTAGCAGGCGGCATCGGCTCCGGGTGTGTGGACCACGGAGCCACCGGCTCGCGCTGGAGCATTTACAAACTGCTTAGGAAGGCGGTAGCCGGACGCAAGGGTGGTGCCGGAGGCTACCATTTGGGCCAAGCGTGTGACCGTCAACCGACTGCGCAGACGGCCCCCCTTGCGGGGGTTAAACCTGGTCAGCCCAACTAGCCAACCGTTACAGATGCATGCTGTCCGCGGAGTACAGGTATCGCTTGATCTTGTGGGTGGCGGTCTTAGTAAAGGGCTCCCTCCGCTCCAGTACCCGGGCCAGTCGCGACGAGGTGGACAGTTGGCCGTTCACCTGGTCGCGCATCCCCTCAAACAGCTCAGCGATGTACTGGTGTCGCTGGGTGCGCGTCTGTCCCAAGGTTTTGCTGTCAATAAACTCGTAGTCCGGATAAATCCAGACTTCCAGCTGACCGCGATTCTCGATCAGCAGCGACTCCATGACGAACGGGTACGTGTTCACCTTGTGCTCGATCGCCTCGGGGAACACGTTCTCGCCGTTGGAGAGCGCAATCATCGACTTAGAGCGGCCCTTGACATGCAGGTTGCCGTCATTGTCGAGCAGGCCTAGGTCGCCGGTCTTCAGCCAGCCGTCCTCGGTGAAGGCCTCAAGCGTCGCCTCCGGATCGTTGAGGTAGC
>JAVEYP010000174.1:0-5139 GCA_034003445.1 Desulfobulbus sp. | reverse complement strand
CGGCAGCAGCGGTCCAGCTTCTTCAGCCTGCGTAACCACCACTGGAACCTGCTGGGGCTCGACACTGCCTATGAGGACCATGCCTTAAAGGATCCCCAGGCGGCCTGGGTTCGCGGGCTGGCCGCTGAATCGGATCGGAAGCTGATGCTCCTCAGTCATCACCAGCCGTTCAGCTCCTACGAGGGGGACGGCCCCAAACTGGTGGAGCAACTGCAGCCGGTGCTGACCGCTGGCCGAATAAACAGCTGGTTCTGGGGCCATGAACACCGCTGCATGCTCTACAAACCTCATCTGGGCGTGAAGTTTGGCCGCTGTCTCGGCCATGCCGGAGTGCCAGTCTATATGTGGCACCAGGAGGAGGATCCGGTGCCGGAGCCTGGTGCCTATGAGTACCGGGAGCGTTTTCACACCAACCCCCTTGAGCCGTGGTCGCTGTTCGGCTTTGCCGTGCTCGACTTTGCTGGCCCGTACATCCATGTTCGCTATATCAACGAGAACGGGGTGGTGCACAAAACCGAGGAAATCAGCTGAGGTAGGCTATGAAGATAAACGATCTGACTTCTGATTCTTTTTATCTCCTCCAAACAGACAGCGACCCTGCCGATGTGCTGCGACTGCTCCGCGATGGGCCGAAAGTCTCTCACGTCGTGGTCCATCGGCTGGAAGGCGACAGGCAGGACTACTACCTGTTCAGCAGCAAGGAGGCGATGCAACGTCTAAGCGAGGCACCTGCAGGTGTGGGGATAGTTGACCTGTTGGGGCTGCACGAGTGGCCTGCCGCCGAGGTGCGCGCAGCAGGAGAGGTGCTCTCCGGGGGTATTCCGGCCCAAGCGGTGGTAATGGCCGGGAATGTGGTCGCGGGATTTATCGAAAGCCCCCCGGCGGCGACAAACCGGGTTGTAGCCCCTAGCATCGGTGAACTGTCGAGGAAACGGGGTGTAGACCGTAGCGGCGGCGGACTGACTCTAGGACACGCCGCGTCGATACGGCCTTCCGCAGCCCGTAGGGACGGCACAGCGATGGAAATCCCATCGTCACCGATACAACCGGACGCAGCCGTTAGAGGCGGTGAGGGGTCCGATGAAGTGATTGAAGGCTCGCTCGAGGCCTCCTTTCCCGAGCAGGTTGAGCAGTTTGCAGAGGTCTCTTTACTGATCTCGTTGGTAGGGAAATCCCAGGCTTCGGCGGTGATCCCGGTGGCTCTGCCCACCGGCAGCGAGGTGGAGGTGATCGTCCAGCCCCGCCATGGTTTCAGGGTCGTGGGGGTCGGCGAGGCAAGGCTTGTGGTGGCTGATCCTGAAACAGCGATTCCAGTGCGTTTCAAGCTAACCGGCGTGGATATCGGTATGGGTGAGATACGTATCCTCGCCTTCCATAATGGGGCCTGCCTGGGGCAGATCCGGCTGCAGCCAGAGGTCCTGCCTGCGGGTCAGACCTCCGCATCTCCGACGTTTTCGCTCCATGAACTGCGGCCGAGTCAGGGGGCGTCGGCAGACCTGACGCTGCTGGTCGAGGAGAGCAAGGTGGCCGGCAAGTTGGAGTTGTATATGCGGCTCTTTGCTCAGGATCCATCCCTGGGCCTGCCGCTGAAGCGGTTTGGCCCCTTGAGTATCGACATCGATCCCATGGGGTATTTCACCGACTTCTTCAAGGATATCGAACAACTGCCGATGAAGACAGTGGCGGACAAGGCAGAGGCGCAGCGGGTCATGGAGCGAAAAGGGGCGGAACTGTACGACCTGATTTTCCCAGACGATATGAAGAAGGTGTTGTGGGCGGTGCGTGAGCGGATCGGTTCTTTTATCATCCAGTCAGAGGACCCCTGGATCCCATGGGAGATGTGCCGGATGTCCGGTGAAGATGAAGCGGGGCTGATCCAGGAGGGGCCCTTTCTGTGCGAACGGTATGTCATTGCCCGCTGGAACCCCGCGGAGGCGTTCAAGCAGCCCCTGAGCCTGAAGGAGATAGCCTTGGTGGTTCCCGAAGACTCGGGCCTAGACTTTGCCCAGACAGAGAAGGCCTTTATCCTAGGACTCGGCTCGGCGCAGAGAAACGTGACATCGATCCCGGCAAACCCGGCAGACGTGCAGGCGGCACTGGCGCTCGGGACATACACAGCCTTTCACTTCACCGGTCACGGGGCAATGAAAGCTGACAACCCAGACCGTTCAGTGATGAAGCTGGAGAGAGGCAAGACCTTCAGGCCAGAGGATGTCAGTGGCCGGGTATGCAACCTGAAGGCTGGGCGCCCCATCGTCTTTTTGAACGCCTGCCAACTCGGTGCAGGGGCCATGGGGCTCACCGGCATGGGAGGCTGGGCGCAAAGGTTCGTCACCTCCGGTGCCGGCGCCTTTTTAGGGGCCTACTGGTCGGTATTCGACCAGTCAGCCCTGCATTTTGCCGAGGAGTTTTATCAGGAACTGATCAAGGGCAGGCCTATTGGTGAGGCAGTGCTGGCGGCACGCAAAAAGGTGCGAGACAGTGGTGACCCCACCTGGCTGGCCTATACCCTGTTTGCCCACCCGCTCTCTGCGGTAAGCCAAACGCTATCCCCCTAAACGGTGAAGGATTTCTTAGCCTCAAAGGCAGGACTGGCCGCGCCAAAGGTGAGGTGGTCTGCTGAACTTATGCTGCTCCCGAGGCAGCGGAAAATACTTGGAAGATGGTGCGCGATCCTCTAAGCTTCGCACCACGGTTAAGCATCATTCCCCACCACCAATTAGGAGGCCCTGTCCATGAACACCTCGTCACCTATTGCCGCTCTGTTCCTTGGAGTGTGCATCGCCCTCGGCCTGGCCGCGCTGGGCTATCAGCTGGCCGACGGGGTTATGCGCTTCCGGGCTATGGAGCGGACCGTCAGCGTCAAGGGCCTGGCCGAACGGGAGGTGGCGGCCGATGTCGCAGTCTGGCCCATCCGCTTCAGTGAAGCGGCAAACGACCTGACTGCGCTGTACACTACCCTGCAGCGCAAAAACGAACTGGTCGTCGACTTCCTGGTGCGCGCCGGTTTCCCGCGCGAGGAGATCACCGCCGCAGCGCCGGCCATCATCGACCGCCAAGCGCAGTCCTACAGCGATGCCAACCGGGCCGAATACCGCTACGTCGGCACCTCCACCCTCACCGTCTATTCCGGCCAGGTGGACCGGGTGCGCGGTGCCATGCGCGACCTGGTCGAACTGGGCAAACAGGGGATCGCCCTCAGCGGCGAGGAGTACGGCGGCCGTCCAGAGTTTCTCTTCTCCGAACTCAACGCGATCAAGCCGGCCATGATTGAGGAGGCGACCCGCAACGCCCGTGAGGTCGCGGAAAAGTTCGTTCGCGACTCCAACAGCCGCCTGGGCAGGATCCGCACCGCCAACCAGGGGCTTTTCAGCATCCAGGACCGGGACAATAACACCCAGCACCTCAAACGGGTGCGGGTGGTGTCTACCGTGGAGTACTACCTGGTAGATTGATGGTTGCAGTGCGGCTCTTCGCGCATTTTCCATGCTTCGAGTTTTTTCTGTTGCCAAGCATAAGCTGCAAGAATATTTTGATGTCCACCATTGACGACCGACCGCAGTGCACGCCCAGCCATCAGCCAGTACCACAAACTGTTGGCTGAAAAATCAAACACAACCAAGAAAAGGAGCAAGTCATGCCAGAATTCGGATCACCTTTTTCAGGGCTCGCCAACGACCGCAAGCTGACCGATCAGGAACTTGTTCGGGCCATCAGGTTCATGGTTGCTGCGGAGTACGAAGCCATTCAGTTGTACATGCAGTTGGCTGAGTCAACAGACAATAAACTCGCTATTGAGGTCCTCAAGGATATCGCAGACGAAGAGCGCGTGCACGTTGGGGAGTTCCTTCGTCTCCTCTACGAACTGGCCCCTGATGAAGAACAATTCTATGCCCAAGGGGCAAAAGAAGTCGAACAAGAAATCGAGAAATCCAAGTAGCACTTGAGCAAGCAAGCACCTGATTAAAAAAGGGCGGGATTCTCTCCCGCCCTTCTCCTTTTGTATCGCACCGACCTCGTTTTAAAGAACTTTCATTCAAAGCTCCGCCCTTCCCCCGCCTCTTCATAGGTCACCCCGTCACGGATGTGATAAATCCGTTTAAAGGTCGGAATGATCTTCTCGTCGTGGGTGACGACAATGATCGCAGTCTCGAATTTCTTGGCCATATCGTTCAATATCCGGATGACCGCCAGCGCCCGCTCACTATCAAGCGGGGCGGTCGGTTCATCGGCAAGTATCACCGGAGGGCGGTTGACCAAACCGCGGGCAATAGCCACTCGTTGCTGTTCGCCACCAGAGAGTTGCGATGGCATGGCCTTGGCGCGATGCGCCACATCCAGCTCTACAAATAGATCCAGTGCTCGTTGACGCGCCTCAGCGTTGGGCATTCCTGCCAGCATGGGCAGCAGAGCAACGTTATCGGTCACATCGAGAAAAGGAATAAGATACGGTGCCTGGAAGACAAAGCCGATCCGGTCCCGCCGCAAGGCACGAAGATCTTTGACCTTCCAGCCATTGTCATAAATAACGTCATCACCGAGGATCATTTTTCCGGCGGTCGGTTCGATCACGGCTCCCAAACATTGCAGGAGCGTCGTTTTACCGGATCCAGAAGGACCTATCAGCCCCACGACCTCACCAGGGGCAACGTGCATGTCGACCTTCTTCAGGGCATCAACCGCGGTATCGCCGCTGCCATAGCGTTTTGCCAACCCCTCGATACGAATTCCTTTTGCAAGCATATCAGCCCCCTATGGCCTCGGCCGGATCGACCTTAAGCGCGGCCCGAATGGCAATAATGCTCGACAGTATGCAGATCACCACCACGGCTCCAAAACCCATCACCGAGTCAAGTGGTTGCAGCAGCACATATTTAGGAAAAATTGGCGCCATCAATAACGTTGCCGAGATTTTGCCCACAACAAAGCCAATCAAACCGAGCGCGATGGACTGTTGCATGATCAGGCCGACAATGGTGCGATTCCTGGTGCCAAGGAGTTTCAAGACAGCAATTTCACGAATCTTGCCCAGTGTCAGGGTGTAGATGATAAAGGCCACAATGGCGGAGCTGACAATCGAAAGGATGACCAGAAACATGAAGATCTGTCGGGCAGAGGTCGCGATCAGCTTCCCAACCA
>JAVEYP010000173.1:0-5140 GCA_034003445.1 Desulfobulbus sp. | reverse complement strand
TTCAGCTTGTTCCGGTTAAAACCGCGGCTCATGCCGGATTTTATCCATTGGCAGGTGAAAAAAAGGTCTGCCCGAGGCAAATCTGGCAAAACTGACAAATTCACCCGTTCAAAGCGGGAGCGGCTGACGCCAGTACTCCTTCGCTCTTATAACTAAAGTCGATATTGTGGATGACTTGGGAAGAATCGCGTTGCTGCATATCCATCCCGGATGAAAGGATACCCCGTTTCTCAAGGCTCCCTATTGTTCCAATCCCTGCAGCATTACTGATCCGTTTTGGGGAGTGTTGTTTAGCCAAAAAAAACCACTGTCCGATACAGGAGCGATAGAAGTTCATCCCACAAACTCACGCCTCCTCCAAACGTCGGGCAGCCAGTTGCAGGTTGCGCAGACAAAAAATGGCGGCGCAGACCATGAGGATCAGGCTGGCGCAGAAGACCCGCCAACCAAAGTAGGCGTAGAGCACGCCGGGCGCGAACGAGCCGAGTGTGCCGCCCAGATAGTAAAAACTGATGTACACCCCGTTGGCGATGCCTTTTTTGCTCCTGGCCAGCTTGTTGATGTAGCCGGAGAGAAGCGAGTGCGCCATGAACATACCGGTGCAGAACACGAACATGGCCAGGAACATGATCCGGTAGTCCTTGACCATGAACACCCCGATCCCAACGATGTAAAGAAACAGCCCAGCCATGGCCACCCGCGTCTCTGAGCCGAATAGAATGATCAACCTGCGGACATTGAGCGACACCAGGATGCCCATCACATAACCGAAATACATAAAACCGATTCCGGTTTCGCGGAAGTCCGGGTTAAGGGCCTTGAGTTCAAAAGGCAGGAAGTTGAGCAGCCCGGCAAACACGAAAAACACCATAAAAGTGACCAGATAGAGCCAGAGGAACTGCGGCTGGCGAACCAGTTCTGTCACTTGGGAGAGCCGCGGTCGGCTGTACTCGAGATTGGCGTCCCGCTCGAGCACGCGCAGCAAAAAAAAGCCCCAGATGAGCAGCACGCCGAGCAGAAAGAAGAAGAACCGCCAGCCGAACAGGTCGGTAAACAGGCCGGAGAGGAACCGGCCGAGAAAGCCGCCGAGTATGGTGGCGGCAATGTAGCGGGCCACTGCGGTCTGCACTTCCTCGCGCGGCGCAGTGAACGAAATATAGCTGACCAGCGAAGTGAGGATGGCCGGAATAGCCATGCCCTGCAGGCCGCGGATGGTGAGCAAGACCACGTAGCTGTCCGTCATGCAGAACACCAGTTCGAGCACGCCGAGGAAGAGCAGGGCCAGGCGGACAATGATGCGCGCCGAGAATGACTCGAGCAGCACGCCGTAGAACATGGGCGCAAAGCCGAGCGGCAGCATCATCAAGGTGGTGAACAGGATCGCCTGGAACGAAGTGAGCGAGAACTCCTGCTGGAAGAGCGGCTGAATGGGCTGGGCCGCGTAGAGCGAGCAGAAGGTGATGACCGTGCAGAAGTAGATCTTGGCAAGCGGGCCGGTCAGCGCGGACTTGGTGAACAGAGACACGATGCGCTCCTTGGCAGGGAGAGTCTGCCGGGCGGACGGGAAAGGGACACAGCAGGGATTTACGACCGGCTGTCAGGATGGGGCCGGCCGTTGCGGGACGAACAACCTATAGAGATAGAGCATGGCAAAGCTGATAAGCGTGGCCACACTCAGCCGGACCGTGACAATCACCAGCCAGTTGGCCCGGAACAGGGCAAAGAGCAGCACGTCCTCGGCAATGGCATGGCAGATCATCAAGAAGGTGCCGACAAAGAGGATGTCTTCGCGACTAAGCGCGCCTCGGTCTGCCTCGCGGATAAGGATAGAGGCCCCGTAGGTGATGCCCAGCAGTTGACCGACAATGATCGAAAAGCCCGTGTTCACGCGCGCCAGCCGGGCCTGCACGAACCGGGTCGATTTGATCAGGTCCATGATGACGATGATCACCGTGATGAGCAGGATGATCTTGGCCGAGAGCCCCAGCGCGCCGCCCAGACTCTGCAGCAGCATGACCCAGAAGGTGGGCTCCGCGACCGGCCCGGCGGCCGCAGGCAAAGGCGAGACCGTGGCAAAGAACGAGGCCGGCAGGAAGAGCACCGGGGTCACGGCCAGGCAGGCACCGAACCCGCGCAGGAGCAGCGAGTAGGTCCAGGACAGACCGATGCGGCGCATGATAGCGCTCTCCAGGGGCATGGAGTGGCAGACACCGAGGAACACGCCCAGCACGGTCCACTGGTAGGGCGAGAGGTCGAGCGGCGCGGCAAAGGCAATGGCCGCGTAGATGTTGATGAGCACCCCACCGGCCAGGGCCACGGCCGCACCGGCTGGCAGGTCGAGCAGATTGGTGAGCGGCGCAAACAGGAAGCCGAGGTGGCGGAGCAGGTCGAAATGGGCAAGGATGTCGGCCAGGAGGTAGAACGGCACGACAAACTTAAGGATGAGCAAGGCGCTGTCCAGGGCCGAGCACAAACTGTCGCGGAGGAGTGAGAACATAGGGTTTCCTTACCGCAGTCGCGGCTGGGACGCAAGCGGCGGCCTGGGTGGAGTGGAACAAAAATCCTCCAGGCCATTGAAATCACCGGGTATCGCGATCATGGACAGGGGCCGCAGCCGATGGTAGACTGCGGTCTTGGCGAGCCGACGGCCCTGTCTTGGGCATACGGCTCGCTCCTCCCTGCCACCACCTAACCGGCCAGACGGCCAAGGAAGCCCCCATGGAGCATGCCAGCGGAATCGAGAAGAATATCGAAGCGGGCCTGGCCGAGGTCGTGGCCTGCAACTCCGCCATCAGCCTGGTCGATGGCGCCAACGGTCGCCTGCTCTACCGCGGCTACGACATTGCCGATTTGGCCACAAAATCGAGATTTGAGGAGGTTGCCTACCTGCTGTGGTTCGGCCGTCTGCCCGGGGTAGTTGAGTTCCGCGCCTTTCTCGACGGCTTTAGCGGCTCGATGAAGATGCCGGTGAAAACCGTGATGATCCTGCGCATGTTTCCGCACGCCGCCACTCCCATGGAGGTGCTGCGCACCGCGGTCTCGTCGCTCGGTCACTGGGATCCGGACAGCGGGAACACCCGGCTGGACGCCTGCCTGCGCAAGGCCCAGCGTATTACCGAGCGCATCCCGCTGATCATCGCGGCCCACCAGCGGTTGCGCGACGGCGAGGAACCGCTCGAGCCCATGCCCAGCCACTCCATTGCCTTTAACTTCCTCTACACCCTTCAGGGCCGGGAGCCGAACCCGGCCATGGTCAAGGCCATGGACACGGCCCTGATCCTGCACGCTGATCACGAATTAAATGCCTCCACTTTTGCCGCCCGAGTGACCGCCGCCACCATGAGCGACATCTACTCGGCCATGACCAGCGCCATTGCCGCGCTCAAAGGCCCGCTGCACGGCGGCGCCAATGCGGAGGTGATGAAGATGCTCGAACAGATCGGCGAACCGGCCCACGCCGCGGACTGGCTGATGCCCCGGCTGCTTGAAAAGAAAAAAATCCCCGGGTTCGGCCATCGCGTCTACCGCACCGAGGACCCGCGGGCCACTATCCTGCGCACCGAGGTGGAGCAGTTGGGCGATCTCAAACGCGACACCCGCTACTACGAAGTCGCCCGGGCTGTGGAGGAGGTGATGCGCGAGTGTACGCAGGTCTTCCCCAATGTGGATTTCTACTCGGCGCCGCTCTACCACCTGCTCGGCATCCCCACCGAGCTGTTCACGCCGATTTTTGCCATCAGCCGTTCCGTGGGCTGGGCCGCGCACATCTTTGAGCAGTGGCAGAACAACCGCCTCATCCGGCCGAGCGCCCACTATACCGGCGCCTCGCTGACCCCCTATGTGCCCATTGAGGAGCGTTTCTAAGCCACGCGCACACAAAAACAGCCGGAAAGGACATGATGCCTCCTCTTCCGGCTGTTTTTTTTGCAGCTAGTCCTTCCAGATACCGACCCGGTTGATGCGGGCCACGGTCTCGGCATTGCTCAGTTCCCCGCAGGCGTCAAAGCCCGTCTCCTTGCAGGTGGTCGTGTCGAATGCGGCGCAACCCTCACTGAGGATCTCCAGGTTGAGGATCAGGTCGTCGACGAACATCACCGCCTCAGCATCCGCGCCCCGATACCGGCTGGCCGGAGCAACCTCGTTGACGTGGACCTGCGCCCGGGTGAGGTAGCGGGTGATGCACTCCTTGAGCGATTTCGAGTCGTTGGGGGTGCGGATGCCCAGCAGATGGAAGGCTCGGCGGTTGCGGTCCGGGTCTTCGACGCTGACCACGCCGGGTCCGGTCACCTGCGGTCCAAACCAGACTGGGAATTGTTCCCCCACCAGGCTGGCTGGCCCGACCGTGCCACTCGGCTCGACCATTACCGGCGGCGCAAGCATCGGCGCGGGCGCAAGCACGACCGGCGGCGCAGCCTCGATCACCACCCCGGCGCCGAACCCGGGCGCGGGGTAGAGGTAGTCCTGGTAGCCGTCCAGGCAGCGGCCATACGAATACCCGGAGCCACCCCAGAGCCCCCCGCAGCGGTCCTGCCGCCAGCCGAGGCTATAGTAGGAGGGCCCGTAATACCCGGGACCGCGGTAGTAGGAGCGGTAGGGGGAGTAAGAACGATAGGATGAGCCATAGCCGGGCCGATACCGCGATGGGTCGTAGTGGTGCACGCCCGGCTCAGAGCGGTGGTCGTAGCCGTACCCCCGCGAAAACGGACTGCGGTCAGCTGGGTGCAGCCGGCCGTCCGGGGTTGGACGGCCGAAGGGTCCCGCCGGTGCCGGTGGAGGCGCTGCCTGGAACCGCTCCCGCTCCACGGACTGCTGCTTGCGTTTAATGTACAGCCGCTGCTCGTACGGCATGTCGCGGGTGGCCTGGGGGATCTGGCCACGCTCCACCTGACGCTGCACCCGCCGCTTCATGTCAAGCCGCTCCTGGCGGGACATTTCGGCCTGGGCGGGGTCCACCTCGGGACCGACAGGTCCAGTAAGCAGGCCTAGGGTCAGGGACGCGACCAAAAAAAATCGGCAACCAGAAAGGTTCATATTCATCTCGCTCTCGGTAAGGGCGGCAGGCGCCCGTCGTTGGCTCCGGTCAGCAATGCGGCTGTCGAACACCGCGTGTGAACACCCGCGCCGGGAGCTCGCGCTAGTG
>JAVEYP010000172.1:0-5146 GCA_034003445.1 Desulfobulbus sp. | reverse complement strand
TCCCCATCATTGTCTTTTCCCTGTCCGGTACCTGTGGCCTGCCCTGATTGAAGAAGATCGCCGACGACCTGGAGGACGACATCGAGGCAGTTGCCGGCGTGCTCGAGGTGGATGTCATCGGCGGGGTGGAGCGCGAGATCCGTGTGGAGGTCGAACCGGAGAAACTCGGTCATTACGGCCTGAGCTTCGCGGCGCTCGAACAGGTGGTCAAGAGCGAGAACCGCAACACCTCAGGCGGCGCCCTCAGGCTCGGCCAGGGCCGCTTCCTGTTGCGCGTGCCGGGCGAGTTCGTCACCCCGGAGGAGATCTACTGGCTGGTGGTCGGCAGCCACGAGGGGCAGCCGGTTTACCTCAAGGACGTGGCCCGGGTCACGGACAGCTTCAAGGAGGAGACCAGCCGCGCACGCCTGGATGGCCGCGAGGCGGTGAATATCGCCGTGAAGAAGCGCTCGGGCGAGAACATCATTGCCATCAGCGATAAGATCGACCAGGTGATCGAGCGGCGCAAGGGAGGATGGCCGGCGGGCACGGAGATCACCAAGGTGGTGGACACCGCCAAGGACATCGGCATCATGGTGGCCGACCTGGAGAACAATATCTTCACTGGTCTAGTGCTCGTGCTGGTGGTGGTGTTCGTGGCCATGGGGCTGCGCAATGCAGTTCTTGTCAGCCTGGCCATTCCTTTTTCCATGCTGCTCACCTTCACCGCGCTCTCCATCCTCGGCGTGACCCTGAACATGGTGGTGCTGTTTAGCCTCACCCTGGCCTTGGGCATGCTGGTGGACAATGCCATTGTCATCGTCGAGAACATCCATCGTTTTATCGAGCAGGGCGCCGGCAGGGTGGAGGCGGCCATGCGCGCCACCAGCGAGGTGGCCTGGCCGGTGATCGGTTCCACCCTGACCACGGTCGCCGCTTTCGCGCCCATGCTCTTCTGGCCCGGGGTGATGGGCGAGTTCATGCGCTACCTGCCGCTCACCCTGATCATCACCCTGGCAAGCAGCCTGTTCGTCGCCCTGGTGTTTACCCCGGCGCTCGCTTCGCTGTTTATGCGCCAGCGGGCCGGTGCCGGGAAGGGTGACGCGGACGCGGGGGCGGAATCGATGGAGCAGCCGGTGGCCATCGACACTTTCCTGCTGCGCCGCTACGAGGCCATCCTGCAGTTCTGCCTCAGGCGGCCGCTCATGGTGGTGCTTGCCGCCTGCGCGGCGCTGGTCGTGCTCGTCCAGGTCTGGCTCCTGGTTATCGGCCTGGAAAAACCGGTGGAATTCTTCCCCGAGGTGGATCCCAAGGCTATGTACGTCAACGTCGAGACCCCGGAAGGGGCAGACCTGGACTACATCGACCAGGTGATGCAGCGTATTGAGATGGCGGTGAGCGGCTTCGCTGCCGGCGAGGCGGCCCGCGACCGGTTCAGCCGTGCCGATTACCTGCAGGCGTTGGCCCCGCAGGAGCACGCACTGCCATCCGGGCTTGTGCACACCGCCCCCAGCGACCTGGCGAACATCACGACCCTGTACATGAAGGGCGTGGTCGCGGCCGGGCCGGGTTCGGCTTTTGACACCAACACTCCCAGTCACCTGGGCGTCCGCTTTCTCGACCTGCAGGACCGGGTCGAACGATCGCAGGCCACAGTAGACACGATCCGGAGGCGGGTGGCGGAAATCCCCGGCGGCAAGGTGACCATTGCCACCGAGGAGCAGGGACCGCCCACTGGAGCGCCGATCAACATCGAGATCAGCGGCGACGAATTCGCGGTGCTCGGCGAGACTGCCCGGCACATCCGCGGGCTGCTTGCTGACCTGCCCAACGTCAACGACATCCGGGACGATTTCAACGAAGGCCTGCCCTCGGTGCAGGTGCGCGTCGACCGGCAGAAGGCAGCCCTGTTCGGGCTGACCACCGACGCCATCGGCTTTGCCCTGAAGACCGCCTACAACGGCTTGGACGTGTCCACCTACCGGGAGGGCAACGACGATTTCGACATCACTGTGCAGCTAGCCGAGGCGGACCGCCGCACCGTGGCCGTGCTTAACGAACTGCTTATCCCGGCCCCGGGCGGTCGGCTGGTACCGCTTTCGACCCTGGCCACGGTGCACTTTGCCGGGGCGCTCGGCGACATCAACCGCATCGACGGCGAGCGGGTAGTCACGGTCAAGGCGAGTGTTGATGAAACCGTGACCACCGGGCCGGTGATGCGCGCCCGGGCCGAGGAACTGGTCGCCGACCTGCCCCTGCCGCCCGGGTACGGGGTTCGCTTCACCGGCGAGCTCGAATTCCAGCAGGAGTCAGAGGCGTTTCTCAGCCAGGCCTTTGCTGTGGCCGTGCTGCTTATCTTCCTCGTGCTTGTCGCCCAGTTCAACTCGGTCAGCCAGCCTTTCCTGATCATGGTTACGGTGGTGCTCTCCCTGGGCGGCGCCTTTCTCGGCCTGGCCATTCACCGCCAGCCTTTTGGCATCATCATGACCGGGGTGGGGGTGATCTCGCTGGCCGGGGTGGTAGTGAACAACGCCATCGTGCTCATCGACTACACCAACCGGCTGCGTGAGCGTGGTTTTTCGCTGGACGAGGCGGTGGTCAAGGCCGGCGCCACTCGGCTGCGGCCAGTGCTGCTCACCGCGGTGACCACTATCCTCGGGCTGTTGCCGATGATCACCGGCGTGTCCTTTGATTTCCACAATCTGAGCGTTGTCTGGGTGAGCGAATCGAGCCAGTGGTGGCGAAGCATGGCGGTAGTGGTTGTCTGGGGGCTGACTGTGGCCACCTTCCTCACCCTGGTGGTGGTGCCGTCCATGTACTACCTGCTGCAACGGGGGAAGGAGAGGGTTGCGCGGCTGGGCGCGAGGAGACGGGACGGACGTACCTGAACGGGGCCGCACCCGGCCGGCAGGATCCGAGCGTTGGCCGGGTGCGGGGCGCTCAGGCCATGGCCGCGAGCACGGCGGGCAGGGCCAAGGCGCTCGGTTCGCGGAGGAAGAACCCCTGCAGGCTGCTCTCGGCCAGTTGGGAGAAGGGGTTGGCCTCGATGTTGATGTCGATGATCACGCCGTCGTGTTGGTAGACTTGGCGAGCCACCTGGTTGGGCAGATTCGTGGCCCCGGCCGTCCCGACCACGAGGAGCAGGGCAGTCTGACGCGCGGCCTCAAGCGAACTGTGGAAACGGTAGTGGTGCTCGTTGTAGCTCTCATCAAAGAGCAGGATGTGCGGGCGCGAGAGCGCGCCGCAGACCGGACAGCGGAGTTGTTCGCGGTCGCTGTCGGTAAGGTGCTCTTCTGCGGTCTTGGGCCGCACCGATTCCGGGATGGGATAGATCGCTTCATTGCACTCCAGCGAGCAGCGCATGTGAAAGACGTTGCCGTGGATCTGGTAGGTGCGGGCCGGGGAGTTGCCGGCGCGGAGGTGGAGCCCATCGATATTCTGGGTGATGAGGGTGAAGCGGTCGCCGAACCGCCGCTCCATCTCCACCAGGGCCTGATGGCCCGGGTTCGGTGCCGCCGCGGCGCAGACACCCATGCGGTACAGGTACCACTTCCAAACCTCGTCCGGTTGGTGGGTGAACATCGAGAAGGTGGCCATTTCCTGTGGGTGGTACACCTGGGAGCCGACCGTCCAGTACCCCTCTGGTCCGCGGAAGGTGGGGATGCCGCTCTCCGCCGAGATGCCCGCGCCGGTGAGTGCGGTGATCCTGCCGTTCCCGCGGACAACAGCCCGCAGCACCTTCCTGATATCCTCATGCATGATTCTCTCCTTCACGGGTAGGGGCGGCTGTCCCGCGGGTGGCGCCCGACAGCCGCGACGAAACCCGGAACATCTCAAATAAAGTACACATTTTGCTGCTTTTCAAGGGAATTGTGCGGGCTCGACGAGAGCGGCGGCGCTGTTCCCGCCAGGCCGCAGAGACGGGTCGGCAAGAGGTCGGCCAGAAGATCTGTGGCAAATTTTTCCTTAACAGGAGGGGAGGTTTTACTTATAGGGAAAACTTATACGGGCTATGCAGAGCCAGTGATGGCCGGCTTTCCTGTTTTTCATTATTTGCCTGGGTGGAGCACTACTCCACACCCTGTTCAACCTGAAGATCAAGCTGGTCCTCCGGGTCATGCAGAAAGAAAGCGATGTGGCGTGACCGTTCGGCCAGCTGACGGCTGGTGAGCAGTTCGCTGTTGCGGCCGGTGATCTGATTTCCTGGTCGACAGGGAAGCTTGTCCTGGTGTCTTTGTAACGGGTGGTTTTCGTTGACAGCCGAGTGTTCATGGGCGACACAATGGAGGACCTTTCGAGCGGTCGAGGAGGCAGACGTGACAAGCCCGGTAACACTATGTTACATCTTTGAAAACTTGCCCTAGCCATGGTTTTAGGGTATGTTCTTTCGGCGTCATTTTTCATTAAATGAGTGATCAATCATTCTCCGGTCGGGTTTTCTTGCGCTAGAACAGCACATTGTGGCATCAGCGGCCGGTCCCGGTCTTGCAACTTTACCCCTGAGGGTGTGGAATGAATATTAATGAGCTGGAAAAAATGGAAAGCGAAGGGGTCGAAAACCTGCCTTCGCCGGAGCGGCGCACCTTCCTCCGCGCCGGACTGGTCATCACCGGTCTGTTCATGGGCGGGACTATCTTTTCGCTAACCTCTGTGCGCACTGCCGGTAGCGCCATTGCCCCCCTGCCTAGCAAGGAGAAGTATCCCTATAGCCCTCATTACGCCATGGTCATGCGCCAGAATCTCTGCGTCGACTGCGAACTGTGCATGGAGGCCTGCGTGGAAACGAACCACGTGCCCAGCTACGGCTGGCGGACTAAGATCCTCGAACGGACCAAACCCATCGGTCCCGAGCAGAAGGAACGCATCTTCATGCCGATCCTCTGCAATCAGTGCAACGAGCCGCCCTGCGTGCGCGTCTGTCCAACAGTGGCGACCTACAAGGACAAGACCACCGGCATCGTGGTCATGGACAGCAAGAAATGTATCGGCTGCAAGACCTGTATGGCGGCGTGCCCCTACAACGCCCGCTATTTCAATGAGGAAACACGGGCAGTGGATAAATGTAACTTCTGTCTTGATACCCGTCTTTCCAAAGGAAAAAAAGACCCGGCCTGCGTCGAGGCCTGTCCGCCGCATGTCCGGGTTTTCGGCGACCTCACCGACCCCG
>JAVEYP010000171.1:0-5168 GCA_034003445.1 Desulfobulbus sp. | reverse complement strand
CATATTATGATCGGCAATATGAAAAAGTTTATCAATGGAACCTTTCATGGCGTTTCGTCCCGGTATCTTCAGGAGTATCTTGATGAATTTTGCTACCGGTTTAACCGAAGATTTTGGGAACCAGAACCCCCGTTACGATTGCTCAACGCATGCCTGGCTCACGCCCCAATCAAAACTGCTGAGTTTCGTTCATAGCCACTTTTTTTTATGTGTGGCAGGACCGGTATTCCTGGAACAGCAGGCTGAAGACGATCAGACTCAGGCCTATGGCGGTGGACGGGTGGATCTGCTCGCCGGTGACCAGACGGAGAAAGAGTAGGGACAGGAAGGGGGTCACGTAGACCAGGTTGCCGATGCGGCCGGTATTGGTCGCCAGTTGCAGGGCTGAGAGCCAAAGCACAAAGGTGATGCCCATTTCGAACAGGCCGATGTAGACCAGCGCAGGCCAGGCTTCCACCGGCGGCAAGACAAGGCCACCGAACAGGGGGTTTACCACCAGGGCAGCGACCAGCCCCGTGCAGAAACCGACAAAGAGTTTGGCCACCGGGTCAAAGCCATCGCGCGCATTGTACAACCAGAACGAGGCCCAGACCAGGGTGGAGCCGCCGGCGAGCAACAGGCCGGCGCCGCTCACCCCGCCAAAATGGGTGAACTGGCCGCGGGTGGCGATCACCCCTGCACCGAGGAAGCTCACTCCGACCGCCACCAACTGGCTGCGGCTGAGCGACTGGCCGAGGATGGGTACGGAAAGCAGGGTGAGCACCAGCGGCCAGCCGTAGTTGAGCGCCATGGCAATCTGTCCGGGCAGCAGGCTGTACGCCTTGAATAGGACCAAATAGTAGAGAAAGGGGTTGAGCAGCCCGAGCAGAGCGGCCCGCCGCAGCACCGGCCGCGGCAGGGTACGGAGCAAGCCGAGTTGGTCGCGGCCAAAGAGGATCAGGAACAGCGCCAGGGTGGAGACCGTCGTTGCCCAGACAAGCAGGATGTACGGTGCGACCAGGCGCAGGGCGATCTTGAAGGCCGAGGCGGCCGTCCCCCAGAAGAGAATGACCAGGAGGGTGAGGAGAACGGCCTGGCGTTGCCGTTGTCTGGCATCTCCGGGACGAGCGGGCTTCAGTCCAGGGCCCGTTCGCCGAGGTTACCGTAGCGGTGATAGTTGTCGCAGATCGACTGCTGCTGGTAGTACTGCAACAGCTCAATGCGGCCGTCCGTGCACACTGGTGTGCGCGCGATGTAGGCGCCGGTCTTGGCCGCCTCGGCGTAGACCGAGGCCGGCACGCGGTCTGCGGCTGCGTAGCGCAGGCGACGGGTATCTGTCACCACCCCAGCCACCTGCTCGTCGCTCTGGCGGAGCACAGTCACGTCCCGGAGGAACTCGCGACCGTAACGGTTCTCAAAAAAGGCCGTGACGCTGTTGGCCAGTTCCGGCGGGAGGCTCAGCTGTACTGAGCAGCCGGCAATCAAGGCCGCTGCCGCCCGGGTGAGGGTCTCGAACAGACTGTCGTCCGGGTGCAGGCGGACCATGAGCTGTTTGATCGGGCGCCAGCGGAGGATGTTGTCCTGGCCGCGCAGGTGGAAGAAGTCCTGCTCGCAGCCAAAGCATCGTTCCTGCTCGGCCAGGCAGCTGTGCACAGCGGAGATCGTCCGCTCCAGGTCCTCGCGGTATTCACCCAACTTGCCCCACAGGAGCAGCCGCTGCCACTCCTGGGCAATCTGCAGCAACCGGTGGTCACCACTGATGGCCGGGATCGGCGGATGGGCGGTGTCCTTGATAGTCATGAACTGGCTCACGTACTCCAAACTGCCGGCCTTGAGGCCCGGGCCAAGGGCAGACTTGCCCATGCCACCAAAGGGCTGGCGGAGGACAATGGCGCCGGTGGTGCCGCGGTTGAGGTACAGGTTGCCGGCAAAGACCCGCTCCTTCCAGCGGGCCTGCTCGCGGTGGTCGAGGCTCTCCAGGCCGCTGGTCAGGCCGTAGCCGGTCTGGTTGACCAGGTCGATAGCATGGTCGAGGCTGTCGGCGCGCAAAACCCCGAGCAGCGGCCCGAAAAATTCGGTAAGATGGGTGACGCTGCCGGGCTGGACGCCGTACTTGATGCCTGGTGACCAGATGTGCGGGTTGTTGGCGATCATGGCCGGGGTAAGTGCCCATTCCTCGCCGGGTCCCAGCGTGGTCAGGGCGCGCAGCAGCTCGCCGGCCGGCGGACGCACCAGCGGGCCGATTCGGTTGCCGAAATCCCAGGCTGAGCCGACCCTGAGGCTGGCCGCGGCGTCCACCAGCTGCTGGCGGAAATGCGGGTCATCGTAGACCGTCTGCTCGAGGATGAGCAGCGAGGTGGCGCTACACTTCTGACCGCCGTTGCTAAAGGCCGAGTGGAGGATGTTCTTGATCGCCTGGTCTTTGTCCGCCAGGTCGGTAACGATGGTGGCGTTCTTGCCACCGGTCTCCGCCGCCAGGTAGACGGACGGGGTCTGTTTGAGGATGCGCAGGCCGGTGTCTGTGCCACCGGTGAGGATGATGCAGTCCACCAGCGGGCTGCTGGTGAGCACTGGGCCCACCTCAGCGCCGGAGCAAGGCACGAACTGCAAGGTTGAGCGGCTCACCCCGGCCCTCCAGAAGCACTGACAGAGCACCCAGGCGGTGAGCACCGCGTCTGAGGCGGGTTTGAAGATGACCGTGTTACCGGCGGCCAGCGCGGCAACAATGCCGCCGCAGGGAATGGCTATCGGGAAGTTCCAGGGCGAGATCACCAGGCTTACCCCCTTCCCTCGCAACCGCAGGTTGGCCCGGCTGTCATACTGTTGGACCGCGTGGGGGTAGAACTCAGCGAAATCGATAGCCTCAGAGACCTCGACATCTGCCTCGGTGAACACCTTGCCGGTGTCCAGGGCGGCCGCGCCGATCAGGTCGCCACGGCTGGCGCGCAGTTCCATGGCCACCCGGGCAAGCACTGCGTGCCGTTCGGCAGCACTTAGCTTCCGCCAGACGTCCGGGTCTTGGCGAGCGGTCTGCAGCGCACGGCCTGCGTCCTCGGCCGTGGCCAGGGCAAAGCGGCCGACCAGCACCCGTTCAGGGGCGTGGTTCGGGTCAAAGGTGTCGGCTGTAGCGCGGCCCTCGGACAACTCCTCGCCGCTGATCACCAGCGGAATGTGCATGGGCTCGCTGCCCACCGTCTTCATCCAGCGGCCGCGAATCGAGGCGGCCCAGCGCCGGTTGGCGGCCATGGACCAGTCGGTATCCGGCTCGTTGGTAAAGGTGATACGGTGCAGGGTGGAGATCTCCGCTGGGAAGATCTCGTTGGTGCGGTCCTGTATGCGGTTGGCTCGGTCCTGGGCCGTGGCCATAACCTCGCAGCCGGCCAGGAAGCCCTCTTTAAGAAAGTCCCACTCACCCGAGCCAACCTGCAGGTCGGGCGCGTAGCGGAGAAAGTTCTCCGGCGCGGTGTTCTCGTCCAGTCGACGGATCAGGTAGGCAATGGCGTTGATGAACTCGTCCTTGCCCGCCACCGGGGCGTAAAGGAGCACGTCGCCCGAGGTCTCCTGCAGGGCACGGCGCACGTGATCGGCCATGCCCTCGAGCATTTCAAAGTAGAACAGCTGGGTAACGCCCTTGGCCTTGGCAAGCACCGCGGCATAGGCCAGCTCGAACAGGTTGTGCGAGGCCACGCCGAGATTGACGGCGCCGATGTTGTCCGCCTCCATGCCAAAGGTAACCATACGCTTGTAGTTGGCGTCGACCTCCAGCTTGTTGTCGTAGGGCGCCAGTGGCCAGTTGTAGAGCGCGGACTCGAGCTTTTCCATCTCCATGTTGGCGCCTTTGACGATGCGCAGCTTGATCGGCGCGCCGCCACGCCCGACCCGTTCCCGGGCCCACGCGGTCAACTGACGCTGGATGGCGAAGCTGTCCGGAAGGTAGGCTTGGAGGACGATGCCGGCCGAGTAGTGGAGAAACTCCTCCTGCTCCAGGGTGTCGATAAAGGCTCGATAGGTGATCTCCAGGTCGCGGTACTCCTCCATATCGAGGTTGACAAATTTGGCCACCCGGGTCCCGTCCGGCCTGGTGAAGAAATTCTCGCGCGCGACCCGGTAGATGGTAGAGAGCCGCTCGATAAGGGTGGCTACGGTGGCCTCAAAGTCGAGCGAGCTGATCTGCGAGAAGATGGTCGAGATCTTGATCGAGATGTACTCAATGTCCGGATCCTCCATATCGCGAATGTATGTGGCCAGCCGGCTGGACGCCTCCTTTTCACCGAGCACCGCCTCGCCCAGGTGGTTGATGTTCATGCGTATGCCCTGGGCCCTGCGCCGCCGCAGATGGGCACGCAATTCCTCGGGCTCGCCGGGAATGATGGCCCGACTGCTGCTGGCGCGCATCTGCTCGATCAGTTTGGGCACAGCCAGTGAGGAGAAGTATTTGCCCATGCCGATGAACATCTGCACGACCAGCTTCTCGGTCCGGCTGAGAAAGGCCGGCACACCCTCCTCGGCCATCAGGCTGGCCAACTGATCGGCCACCCGCTTGGGGTTGTGCGAGCGAAAGCTCTGGTCGATCATCCGGGTGAGGAGGATCTTGTCGTGAGGGTGGGTGAGCAGCCGTTTCATCTGCTCCTGAATGTGCCGCTCCTCTTTGGTGAGGAGTTGGTTGGCACGGTTCTGCCACTGTTCGGCCAGGGCAATGGCCTGCTCAACGATCTGCTGGTCGGCTGCGTGCATGAAAACAGGCCTCTTGTGGAAAAAGGGTGCGACGCGACGCCGCAGGTTGGGCGATCGAGGCGGGTCGGTTTGCCCGGCCTGCCGGAGTGGTTGGCGAACATGGGCGCGGTCTGTGCGGACCGTGGCGACCGTTCTGGCGGGCTAAAGCCCTTTGTCCTCGGGATAACTGGAATTAAAGGCATAGGAGGCGACCGTGCCATCGGCGCTAAAGCGAATGACCAGATCGCGAGTTTTCGTGTCGCTCACACCGTAGCGATAATAGCCGTAACTCCAGGTCTGTAGGCCGTCCTCGAGACCGGTGCGCCAGGGCTGGCCGAACATCTGCTCGATCTGGGCGCGGGTGGTCTGATGAGGCTGAATCTGCCGGACCATGTGGACGTTAAAGTCCTTGCCGGCGGTGACGCAGCCGGCCAGGAGCAGGACAAAGAGCAGGGGGACAAGGCGGCGGAGCAGGG